>JAEZTD010000110.1 GCA_023443705.1 Bacillota bacterium
GACAGAGCCCAGGTTGACGGAGCCGCGGTCGATATGGTCGATCAGCCTTCCGGGCGTGGCGACGATTATCTGCGGACGCCTGCGCAGCGCCTCAAACTGCCGGTAGATGCTCTCTCCGCCGTACAGCGTGGCGATGCGAAGGCCTTTTTTGAATCGCGTCAGGTTAAGAAGGACCCTCGTCGTCTGAATCGCGAGCTCGCGGGTCGGGCTCAGGATGAGCGCCTGCGCGTTCACATCGCGCGCATCGATCATCTGGGCGATCGGGATGCCAAACGCGCCGGTCTTGCCTGTGCCGGTTGGCGCCTGCACGATCAGATCCGCCCCAGTCAGAAAGGTGGGAATCGTCTTTTCCTGCACGGGGGTTGCCTTTACAAAGCCCATCGCATCGATCGCTCGCTTGACATCGCCCGCCAGTTCGATCCCAGCAAATACCTTATTGTTTTCTTCGTTCATAAATCTCCAATCTTTACTCTTGAAGAGTCCGTCCACCCGGTTTTGGATGGACGGACTCAGACCATCAACAAAGGCCAGGTAGGGTTTCAATCGTTCCCGGCGGCGTGTACGCCAGGAACGGGATAGCGCCATCAGTACGCAACTTGGTGGCGCTTTCCATTACCTTGCGTCAGTGCGCCGCCCGGAAATTCCAGGAAAATTTCAGGCGCACGCAGCGTTTCTCCTTCGCATCGAAAAAACCGTAGGGTTTTTCGATGCCTTGAGTCCGTCCACCCGATTCGGATGGACGGACTCTTCGTTCTACCGATCAGGCAGCCCGGACGTTTGCGGCCCGGAGCCTCTTCGAATTCTTCGGATCAGCCTCCACGTCAAAACTGACGGCCTGGCCCTCCTGCAGCGTCTTGTATCCGCCTTCAGAGACGATGGCCGAGAAATGTACGAAGACATCCTCGCCGCCGTTGTCGTTTGCGATAAAGCCGAAGCCCTTCTCCGCGTTGAACCATTTTACCGTACCAGTATTCATCTTGGTACCCCCTGGATGAGATTTGTTCCTGAGCATACAGAAAACCCCGTATTTCTGTAAACCGTTAAACTTCGATTTACACAAATACGAGGTTTACCACTTACTTTGAACTTGATTTTATCTTACCACCGGTGTGCGCAAATGTCAAATTAAGAATAGGATTCTTGTGATCGCCTTCAAGAGCGCAAAGGATGATTCGGCTGACTTGCCCGATCAATCACGCACACCAATGTTTACGAATCGGGAATTTGTGGTAAAATGAATATCGTATGCCAATCCGGACAGGCTGGCGTACAATGCACGCAATCGGCATTCGTTTGCGCAAATCGACGAGCGGGAGGGCTGTTATGTACAACATTTTGCTGGGCGGAGCAGCGGGACAGGGCGTGGACACCACCGCGGCCATACTGGAAAAGCTCCTCAAGCGGGCGGGTTACCATGTGCTGACCGTCCGGGACTTCATGTCTCGAATCCGCGGCGGGCATAATTTCATGCTGCTCAGGTTTGGAACGGAGAGGGTGTACTCCCACGACAAGTATGTCAACGCCATCGTCGCACTGAACGAGGAGACCTTTCGCCTGCACGAGGGCGAACTGCTGCCCGGCGGCTTCGTTCTGTGCGACAGCGCGCTTCAAATTGACGACCCCCGAGCGGTCAAGCTGGACATGGCTGAGATGGCCAAGTCGCTGGGCAACCCGAGGGTTGCGGGCAGCATCGCCATCGGCGCGATCGTAAAGATGTTCGGCGGAGCGCTGGACGCCGCTGAGGGTGTACTCCCGGCGTTTCTTAAAAAAGAGCACATTGAGGTCAACCTGAAGGCGCTGAAGGCGGGCTACGACGCCGTGGAGGCGCGCTACCCGCATCTGTCCGGCGGCGCGGCGGACGACCTTCTGATCACAGGCAGCAAGGCGATGGCGCTGGGCGCGCTGGCGGCCGGACTCAACTACTACGCGGCCTACCCGATGTCCCCCGCCACGCCGGTTCTCGAATCGCTCGCCGACATGAGCGAAAGAGCGAACATCGTGGTCGAGCAGGCGGAGGACGAAATCGCGGCCATCAACATGGCCATCGGCGCGTCGTTCGCGGGGGCGCGGTCGATGACCGGCACATCCGGCGGCGGCTTCTCGCTGATGGTCGAAGCGCTGGGTCTGTCCGGCATTGCGGAGATCCCGGTGGTCATTCTGAACGTCCAGCGCCCCGGCCCGGCGACGGGCCTGCCCACCCGCACCGAACAGAGTGATCTATTGTTCACCGTTTACGCCTCTCACGGGGAATTTCCGCGCATGGTCATCGCGCCGAAGAACCCGGAGGACGCGTTCTACCAGACGATGCGCGCCTTTGACCTGGCGGAAAAATATCAGATTCCCGTACTGCTCCTGAGCGACCAGTACCTGGGAGACTCCTCCTATACGGTGCCGCGGCTCGATCCGAAGCGGGTAAAGGTTTCAAAGCCCGCCGGAAGCCACGAAGGCCCGGAGGAATACCTGCGCTACCGCTACACAGAAAGCGGCGTTTCACCGCGGCTGATCCCCGGATTTACGGAGCATCTGGTCACCGCCGACAGCGACGAACACGACGAACGCGGCGCGATCACCGAATCCGCCGAGGTGCGCGTCCGAATGAGCGACAAGCGCATGAAGAAGCTGGAGGGCCTGAACCGGGAGCTTCAGGAGCCGGAGTTCGCGGGTTCCGAGGATTTCGACACACTCGTCGTCGGCTGGGGCTCCACCTGGGGGCCGATTCTGGACGCAGTGAACCTTCTGAACGCGGAAGGCGGAAAAAAGTACGCGGCGCTCATCTTCTCCGATGTTTTCCCGCTGCCCACCGGCCGCCTGACGGAGATGGCCGGAAAGGCCAAAGAAATCGTCAATGTCGAGCAGAACGCGACGGGGCAATTGGCCCGGCTGATCCGCGCCGAGACGGGTATCGCCTGTAACCGGAGCGTACTCAAATACGACGGCCGGCAGCTTTCAGGCCGTGAAATCGCCGATAAAATCAAGGAGGAGGGCGCAAAATGAGCTTCGCCTACGAAAAATGCGAAACGGCGTGGTGCCCGGGCTGCGGAAACTTCGTGATCCTCGACTGCCTGAAGGCCGCGCTCGAAAAGCTTGACAAGAAGCCCCATGAGGTACTGCTCGCGGCCGGCATCGGCCAGGCGGCGAAGACGCCCCAATACCTGTCCGCCAACGCCTTTTGCGGGCTGCACGGCCGCGCGCTTCCGGCGGCAATCTCGGCGAAGATCGCCAACGAGAACCTCACCGTCGTGGTTGATTCCGGCGACGGCGACTCCTACGGCGAGGGCGGTAACCACTTCCTGCACAACATCCGGCGCAACGTGGACATCACCCACTTCGTACACGACAACCAGATCTATGGCCTGACAAAGGGTCAGGCCTCCCCCACCAGCGACCTGGGCTTTATCACCGGCGTACAGCCCGGCGGCAGCATCAACCAGCCGCTGAACCCGGTGCTCACCGCCATCGCGGCCGGGGTGGGTTTTGTGGCCCGCGGTTTTACCGGCCACAAGGATCAACTGATCGACCTGATGGTACAGGCGATTTCCTTTAAAGGCTACGCGCTGGTCGATATCCTGCAGCCCTGCGTCAGCTTCAACAAGGTCAACACCTTCATGTGGTACAACCAGCGGGTATACGATCTTCAGGATTACGACCCGTCCGATCGCGCGGAGGCCATGAAGCGGGCGATGGAGTTCGGGGACCGGATTCCGTTGGGCGTCCTCTACCGCGAAGAAAAGCCCACCTACCACGACCGGAACCCCGCGCTTCGCGGCGCGGTGCTGGCCGGGCGGGCGCCGGATCTCGATTTTGTGGACCGAATGATTCTTGCGCATCAATAGTCGCGGTTCACGATACGCAAAACAGCCGGGCGCTTTTTCAAGGGCCCGGCCGTCAAGGCATCGAAAACCCTCCACGTTTTTTCGATGCGAAGGGGAATCCCTTCGTGCGCCTGAAATCCTCACGGATTTCCGGGCGGCGCACTGACCCAAGGTGCGGACAGCGCCACCAGTATCTGCACTGGTGGCGCTGTCCCGTTCCCGGAGTACACGTCGCCGGGAACGATTGAAATCCTACGGAGACTTTGTTGATAGTCTGACGGCCGGGCGCTTTTTCAACGGCTCGGCCGTTTTCTTGTTGATTTCTTTACGGCGCGTCCTCCACCATCGAGGCGATTTTAATAAACTCCGCCTGCGAGGGAAGAACCCGCTTCTGCTTGTAGGGGAACAGTCTGTCGAATTCTTCCGCTTCCTTTGGATCCATTTCAAATGCTTCGGATTCCAGAAAGCGGCCGCAGACGCCCCGGAGCGCGCCAGGGAAAAGCTCCAGCGCCTGCAATGCGGCGGCGTATTCTCCGTCTGAAGT
>JAEZTD010000159.1 GCA_023443705.1 Bacillota bacterium
TTAGCAAAGCACAGAAAGTAGGGTACGGTGTGTCTGGCGGACAATTGCCAATTCAAAAGCTAGCAGAAAAAAGGCCGTTGCCAAGCGTAGCCAATCCTTCGTCAATTATTGTTGATGGTGAAAAAAAACCACAGATGCCAAAGGCTAAAACGGAGAAAAATATCTCGGAAATCATAGAACGTTCCTACAGTCTTGGAGAGGTCTACCCAACCGAAATTTTGGAACTCGCGGCTCTGAGATTGAGTAATCAAGATAGAATGCGATTTTTGAACGAGACAAATTACTATGTTGCCAGCTTAAAGCGGGAAATGAATGCGGCCCAACTAAATATAGCAGAACGGCGAGAAGCGAGCGTATTGCTAAGCATAATTGAAAATACAAAAAAGACAAATCCTCAATTGGCGAATATTATCGCAAAAAATTTATTTAGTCAGGGTGTGGATAACATTGAAAATTTTGAAACGGATATTGATTTCTCGGGCATTTTAGATAATCAAAAAGAGCTTCCCAGGGAGGAAAGGGCGCAATACTATAAGCAATTGAGAGAGTGGACATCGAGTAACGTAGAAAAATCTTCACTCGATAAAAGTTATAAAACCAAAATGATACAATATATGTCGGATATGGCGGATGAGCAACTCGATAGATTAGCGGATATTCTTGCAGCTAGAGGATTCGATCAAGGGATTGGAGAGCAGGATTTTAGGCGTGCACTTTATGGAGAAAAAGGTACCGCACAGATTGTTAACGCAAAGACAAACTCAATTGATCAGGTTTCAACTATGCGGCCGCATATTAATTTTCCTGCAGATTTTAATCCAAATACCTCATTTTCCTATTACTATTATAATAATGGGTTATATTATACGGATATTTATTATAATGGGATGTTAGCCGGAAGATTGCCACTAGGTAAAGAGTTACCTAAGATGGTCAGGATTTTCGCCCAAAAAGGAGGAGGTATATTAGAAATTGAAGAGCAGGTCGCCATGGGAATAAACATAGTGTTGCATGAGGCATCATTTGCCGCATTAGATGGTGCGTTTAATAATAACACATCGGCAAGCTTTGGCGATTTTCCCTATGATCCGGACCCGCTAGAGGAGGTTTTCTCTACTTATATCAATAATGTCAATGAAAATACAATCGTTGTCACTGCGAATGTATGGAAGCCCACTTATAAAATAGGGAATGACATGGTGTCGGAAGTATTACTTATCAATCCAGTAAGTAGGTAGGTCGTACAGCTAACGAAAGCGGGGCTATGCGCCCCGCTTGTTCTGCATATCTTATTCGTATTCTGCTTTACGAACAAATGTGCTTATGGTACAATATGACAAACACAAATCGGACATAGTACCCGGGATGCCGGGGGAGAGCAGGTAAAGGCATATGCATTTAAACAACGTTCGGTTGTCTCGGATTTTCAAGCTTTGCTGCCTGATATTACTTTGCATCGGTCTTACCGGATGCCTTTCAGTAGTTGGTCCAAGCGGGTGTGGACGTCCTCCCGATTTCTATAACCCAAACCTTCTTGTCATAAGACAGCAGGAAGATTATAGAAGACAATTTAAATTTGAAGATATGATCACCTATGACAGTACGGCGGTTTATTATCTTCGCAGTACGGAAGACGGCGCTCAGCTATACCGCGCAGAGCCGGGGCAGGAGCCCCAAATGCTTTATACGTTTGCGCGCCCCGTTCAAGAAATTGCCTGTTGGGGAGATACCCTTTTGGTATATGGCCAACTGCCTGCGGAGGAGCAGGAGGAAAAACAAAAGAAGCAGGCGGATCAGATGGATCAGGAATATGGTATTTATTTGTTGCAGAAAAAAGATACCGCCGCATTCCCTGTGATCACCATCAAAAATCCTGAAGAATATCGGAAAGTCATCCTTCAAGACCACACGGACAATATGAGGCGTGGGAGAGTTGAGCTGCGGACTGTTTTTAACGAAGAAACCATAAGCAAACCGTTTGCTTACCTCCTGGACGCCTTGTATCCCCAATGGCTGGGGCGGGACATTTCAACGAAAGACCAGCAGGCAATCCTGCGGCTGTTTGGAACCCGGCTGGAGAAGGAATATAATATTCCCGAAGTTTACCGGGGAGATATTTGGGTGCTTGAAGGTGGCTCTTTGATAGTAAGCGGAAGATATAAGGATGGCATATACAGCGACATTGGCTATACCCGGTTGGACAGGAAGGGCAGAGATGGAGGCCCTATTTATAGCAATGAAAATTTGTTTTTTTATCAAAACGCCCCGTATGAAATATTTGCGAGCTGGAATGAAATTCGTATCACGCCGGCCCGTGAGCTTTCAAAAAGCAAGTATGCGGTTGAACTGGTTCGGAAGTCCGAGGAATTTTTGAAACGATATGCCGGCCAGCAAGGGCGTATGCAGTATTTGGTGGTATCCAGCCATACAGACCAGATCGAGATGTATGCGGAAAAAGACTTATACGATATCAGATACGTTATCGGCCATAAAATCATAGCCCTTGACCTTGATACCATGCAGCAGACAAAGGAGCTTACCCTCACCACACCCCGCGAACAGGTGCTCTATGTAAGCGAAGCGGGAGCCTATACCTGGCGGCATGATGAAAGCCGCATATTCCTTACCACGTGGGAGGGGCAAAGCAAACCTGCGAGCGACGTTATTACCTATACGCCCCGCTATGAAGAGGATGGATACAAAGCGCAGAACGACGCCTGCAACACCTGGTACGTGGAAGTAGACCCGGAACGCAGCCGCCTGCTGCTCTTTGATATGACACTGGGGGAAACGGCGCTGCTCGCCATTGTGCCTGTAGAATAAGTCTTAATAAGCAAAAGGGATATTTTCCCAAGCAGATGTCATATATACTGACCGGCTATTAGAGGTAGCAGCCATGAAGCTTCACATTCTTTCCGGCATTCGTATCATTGGCACGATCATTCTTGTGCTCTATGGAACAATTGTGGTGCCCCTGCTCCATGGAATTCTGCGGGCAGGGACAACGTTTGGCGAGTTTGAGATAAATATACTGCTTCCATTCCTGCTCCTTCTGGCCGGGGTGATCCTGCTTGCCTTTTATGTGAGGCGGCAGAAAGCAAAGCGGAACATCCCGCCATTTTATGCTGCGCTTAGCCTTCCGTTTTGCGAAGTGCTCAAATGGCTTTGTGTTGCCGTTCCTGCGGCGTTGATTCCGGGGCTCTGTTGGGGCTGCACTATTTAATCAACGGCTCCATGGAAATGTATCCATCGGAGGAACAGCAGGATAAGGCCGCGCTTGTCGGGTTTGTCCTTACCTACTTCTGGAGCGCTTTGGCGGTTGCATGCCTTTGTTTTCTTCTTAAAATTTCAGCCTATATCCGCGCGCAAAAAAGGGCATAACCCAAAGAACGGCAGGTTGCAGCGGTGCTCCACTCCGGCTGGGTATCCGAGTATGAATACGACAGCGAATATTGAATCAGGCATAGTCAGAATATATGCAATTAAAAGCAAGCGGCGCATAGCCCCGCTTGTTTGCGCCATTCGAATGGCTCCAAGAAAAAGAGCGGAAGGCCTTGACCTTCCGCTCTTTTTACAGATACGGTTACTTTACTTGATATCCCCATGCCCGTGCTGATACATCTGACGGTTGTCAAGCGCCCATATGCGCTCGGAGAACCCGCCCTTGGGCACGCCGGAAAGCGCGTCGAACATTTCATAGAGCCTAGAGTCCAGCATGTCAAGGTGTGCAAGCAGTTCCGCCTCCGGAAACATCGGCCCCTTGGGGCTGCCGTATTCCGGCACGCTGTGGTGCGCAAGAATCATGTGCTGGACGAGCATGCACAGCTCCTGCGGGATATCCAAAAGCTCGCACGCGGAGGCCACCATGCTCACGCCCAGGCTGATGTGGCCGATCAACTGCCCCGCAGGCGTGTAGCCGCCCGCAAGGCCGAGCGAGCCCGTATCCATCTCCACAAGCTTTGCAATATCGTGCAG
>JAEZTD010000215.1 GCA_023443705.1 Bacillota bacterium
GTCCAGCGTCTGCATGTATTCGGCGATATCGACTTCATTGAGCATGCGCAGCGCGCCGCGCAACTCGCCGTGGCGGCCTGCGGCAAGAAGCTCATCGAGACGGAGCTTGATCTTGTCAAAGTCCAAATGCTTCCCTCCTCTTCTATGTGCCGGCGGGCGGGGATGCGCCGCGCCGGAGCACGAAAAAACAGACACCTTTGCGCTTGGGGCCAAAAGAGTGCCTGAACTTCGGGCGATGCGTAGACCAGAGGAAGGGCGCCTGATCAGATGCTAACGGGTCTAAAGCATGATCGAGGCACTCCTTCAGTGGACGTGCATCGTTCTCCGTCGTCCATTCGGGGCCACCTCCTCATGCGTTATGATGGATTCCGGCAAGCCGGACAAAACTATGATAACCGCCTTTTTTCCATTCGTCAAGTTATTTTCGCGGCGTGAAGCAAATTACAGAGAGCGGATGCAGGCGGACGGAGGGGCCGCTTGCGCGCGTTTCGGCGTGAGAGGGAACATAAGAAAGGCCGCAGTTCCGGAATCGTTCGGAGCTGCGGCTTATGCTCGATGGCTATTCGATGATGCTCACCCTGCCGGGCTTGAACTCGTGGGCGTCTTTGGTCACGGTGCCTACGCCCACCGCAACGGCGATGGCAAAATCGTAATTCTCCGGGAAATGAAGTGCTTTTCGGAAATCGTTGCCCTTTTCAGAGTGAAACGCCTCCCGGGGAAGGCCCAGAATCACGCTGCCAAGCCCCATAGACCAGGCCGCCAACGCGATGTTCTCCGCCGCGATGCCAGCGTCAACCAGCTGGCCTGCGGGCGCGTCCTTGTCCAGCGAGATGAAGATCACCGTCGGCGCGTTGTAGAACACATGGAAGTCAGGGCTCTTGAACCGGGTGGCCGCGAGGAATTCGGGGTCTTGTGCGGCCTGCTCGTGGGCGGCGCTGTTCATGGCATCCAGCAGCGCGGCGTTCTGCGCCACGGAAAAGTGCCAGGGCTGGCGATCCATCCCGGAGGGGGACGCAAGCGCCGCCCGAATCAGCGCGTCCCGCTGCTCGGGTGCAATCTGCTCCGGCGCGTAGCCGCGGATCGACCGCCTAAGGGAGATTGCCTCAAGAATCGGATTCGTCATGATACTTCCTCCCGCGTTCAGAGAAAATAGGGGAATTGAGTGAATTTCCATGCGCCGTCGATTTTCTCCCGGACGAAGGTGAGATCCTCGGCGGCAGTCACGTTGCCGGCCTCGTCCACCGTGGTCAGGGTCAGCGTGTAGGTGATCTTGTCGTCTGACCGGCTTTCGACGTTCAGCTCCGTTTCGCCGAGGGCCTCGTCAATGTCGCGGTCCTGCGCTTCGGTGTACAGGTAGCCGTCGATCTCCTCGTAGACGCCGCTGTCCAGAAGCTTGTTGGCAATCGAATCCGAGAAGTAGGTGCGCACTTCGGCGTCCAGCGCCCGAAGGGTGTTGAGCCGCTCATCCAGCACCTGGAATTTTTTGCCATCCGAGCTGGGTTTTTCGGGGTCCACATCGAGAGGCTGCGCTTCGAACCAGCCGTAGACCTCCAGCGCGCTCAGAAAGAAGTCCGCGTCTTCGCTGATTTCGTCCTCTTCCAGCGAGTCTTCGGCATCCTCGTCGGTGGCTTCGGACCAAATTTCACCGGTGGTCGCGTCCTCTTCATACAGCCATTCGGAACTGGGGTCAGGCATTACTTCCGCCATTGAGACGGCGAAAGAAGTCATGACCAGAAGTACCGCCAGCAGAATCGTCAGCTTTCTCATTTGTCTACCTCCGCGCTAGATTGGAACTGTTCTCCCATATTATAAGGTTTTAGCGCGCCGGGAGCAAGCCTCGCCGCGTTTTTCCACACAATTTACACGATTAATGCAAAAAGGCGCGCGGCGGCGTTGACAGCGCCGCGCACTTCGGTGTATACTCGTGTCACAATCGAATAAGCCTTATCAAGAGTGGTT
This sequence comes from Bacillota bacterium, assembly GCA_023443705.1. Classification (GTDB taxonomy): domain Bacteria; phylum Bacillota; class Clostridia; order Christensenellales; family Aristaeellaceae; genus JAEZHK01. The sequence goes on from JAEZTD010000215.1 coordinate 1,960, forward strand.
GAGGGACGGGCCCGATGAAACCCGGCAACCGGCGCTCCACGCGTCCGGTGCCAATTCCCGCGGCATGGCTTTCCATGTCGGAAGATGAGGCGCATGAAGCAAAGTGCGTTCTCACGAATGCGCTTATTCTTTTGGAATTTTCTTCAGGAGGTGCCCCATGAGAACGCTGTTTACGTCCGAATCGGTGACGGAAGGACATCCGGACAAGGTGTGCGACCAGATCTCCGACGCGGTGCTGGACGCCATCCTCGAAAAAGACCCCGCGGCCCGCGTCGCCTGTGAGTGCTGCGCCACCACCGGCCTCGTGCTGGTGATGGGTGAAATCTCGACCAATTCCTACATCTCCATCGCCGACATCGCGCGCCAGAAGATCCGCGAGATCGGCTACGACAACGCGGACTGCGGCTTTGACGGAAACGCCTGCGCGGTGATGGTGTCGGTGGACGAACAGTCCCCGGACATCGCCCAGGGCGTCAACAACGCGCTGGAGGGCCGGGGGGAAAACCGCTTTGACATCGGCGCGGGCGACCAGGGCATGATGTTCGGCTACGCCTGCGACGAGACGCCCGAGTACATGCCCATGGCGATCGCGCTGGCGCACCGGGTCACCAGAAAGCTGGCGGAGGTTCGCAAGAGCGGCCTCGTAGGCTATCTGCGGCCCGACGGCAAGGCGCAGGTAACGGTGGAATATGTGGACGGCGCGCCGGTCCGCGTCGACACGGTGGTCCTGTCCACCCAGCACAGCCCCGACGTGGATCACGACACCATCGAGCGGGATATGATCGAGGAAGTCATCAAGGCCGTGATCCCCGCGGCGCTGCTCGACGAAAAAACCCGCTACCTCGTCAACCCCACCGGCCGCTTTGTGATCGGCGGCCCGCAAGGCGACTCCGGCCTGACCGGGCGCAAGATCATCGTGGACACCTACGGCGGCTACGGCCACCACGGCGGCGGCGCCTTCTCCGGCAAGGACCCCACGAAGGTGGACCGATCCGCCGCCTACGCCATGCGCCATGTGGCCAAGAACCTGGTCGCAGCGGGCCTCGCGAAGAAGTGCGAGGTGGGCGTGGCCTACGCCATCGGCGTGGCGAAGCCCGTGTCGCTGTTTGTCAACACCGAGGGCACGGGATCGCTTCCGGATGACGAACTGGCGAAGCTCGTCATGGAAACCTTCGACCTGCGCCCCGCCGCGATCATCGAGGCGCTGGACCTGCGTAGGCCCGTCTACCAGCAGGTGGCGGCCTACGGGCACTTTGGCCGGGATGATCTGGATCTGACGTGGGAAAAGCTCGACCTTGCGGACACGCTGCGCGAAAAAGCCGGGCTGTAAATTTCAGATGTGAACGCAAGCATCCCCTGCCTTCAGTGGTATTTGAAGACAGGGGGTGAATTTTGTTCGATTACTGCGCGGGTGGCGGTTATTCGACGATCACCGTGGTGCCGGGGGCGCAGTTTTCAAAGATCCATCGGGCGTCTTCGACACTCAGGCGCACGCAGCCGTGGGACGACTTCCGGCCGAGTTTTTTTACCGACCCGGCGATGAGCGTGGATTCCTTCGCCTGTTCGTAAAGCACCGAATGGAACAGTACCCCTCCTTTGATGCGGAACGCGTACTGCGCCCAGCAGCCGTAGGTGGGAAAGTAGCACCAGCGCGCCACCGGGCCTGTGGATTTGTACGTGCCGGCGGGCGTCGGAGTGTCGTCCAGCCCGGTGGAGCAGACCATCTCCCGCTCAAGGCGCGTATACTCGCCATCCTCCCAGGCGTAGGCGTAGACGACTTGCCTTTCGGTATCCACTTTTAGAAGATGGTCGTAGAGCGGCTGGTCGTTGGCAACCGCGCCTTCCGAGAACAGCGTTTCCTGGGTCGTGCGATCGGCGACGCCGGTCTCGGTCAGGTCGTTCGCCTGCTGGAACAGGGCAACGGCGGCGGCGACATCGCCGTCAAAAATGCCGTCCTCCGCGTGGTCGGAGAATTTGAGGCTGGACAGTCGTCGCTGCGCACGGCGCACCTCGCTGCCGTCGTCGCCCTTCTGAAGCGTCTGGCAGTACACGGGGAGGGAGTCGTCCATCAGGCGCGTTCGCTGCGCCTCGTCCAGCTCGCCGGTCACAGGGTAGGGTGCGCCTTCCTGCGCGTCTTCCGGCTCCGCGTCGGCCACGGGGAGGTCTTCGCCAAGTTCGCCCTCGTTGTCCATCACCATATAGGTTTGGAAGGCGGCGATGGATTCCACGCTGTCGTAGGTGGTCAGCGGCTTGATCGAAAGCGCCCGCGTGGCGTTCTCGCGCAATTCCTCGATCACTTCCAGCGTAGACGCGGGCAGGCCCTCCTCGGGCGTATCCTCGGAAAGGCGGTTCAGGTAGCGTTGGAACTCGCGCACCGCCTGACGGTACGCGGCATCGGAACCGGGCTTCGTCAGAAAGCCCAGCTGAACCAGGCGAGCCGAGTCGGCCTCCTGAACCTGCGCGGCGCTTTCCGCAACCGGGTACACCGCGTCCGCCTCGCAAAGGGCCACCTGCGGCACCATAAGCGTGAGCGCGAGCAAAAGAAGGATCAACCTCAGCATGGCAATTCTCCCGTGCATCTGTATGGCTTCATTATACTGTCTCCGGGCGGATTCGGCAAGGCGAAAGGTTTTCCGCTCCGGCCAGTGTTTGCCAACGGCGCGCGCCCGTGGTATACTACCGGATGCGGAGGGGATGGGTATGAATCGGCTGGACTTTCAAAGCGCCCGCCATTGGGCGCAGGAGCTTTTGAGTCAAGCGCTGTACGAGGGCGCGGTGGCGGTGGACGCCACGATGGGCGGCGGCGGCGACACGCTCTTTCTGTGCGAGCGGGTGGGGGATACCGGCCGCGTGTATGGCTTTGACGTGCAACCCTTCGCCGTGGAGCGCACCCGCGCAAAGCTCGAAGCGGCTGGCCTGCACGGTCGCGCGACGCTCGTTCTGGACGGGCACGAGCACGTCGCCCGGCACGTCCGGGAGCCGATCGACGCTGCGGTGTTCAACCTGGGCTGGCTGCCCGGGGGCGATAAGGCGGTCACCACCCGCGTCGGAACCACCCTCGCCGCGCTGGACGCGTGTCTGGGGCTCCTAAAGCGCCGAGGCCTTCTGACCGTGTGCGTGTATCCCGGACACCCGGAAGGCGAGGCGGAGCTTCAGGCGGTTTCCGCCTGGGCAAGGGCGCTTCCGGAGGGCTTTCAGGCGATGACAAGGGCCTTTCTCAATCCGGCCCGCCCCGCTCCGACGCTCATAGCAGTACAGAGAATCCGATAAAAACCTTTGTTAAGAAACGATACCGACTATTGACTTTGTCCCTTTTTGCGGTATAATAGCATCTGTCAGTCCGAAAACCGACGGC
>JAEZTD010000362.1 GCA_023443705.1 Bacillota bacterium
GGACAACACCGAGCGCATCGAGCGGCTCTTGGTGGACGACCGGCTGGATCTGGGGCTTGTGGAGGGCGAAATATCGCTCACGGACATCGTGGAGCGCCCTTTCGCGACGGACGAACTGGTGCTCATCGCCGGGCGCGGCCATCCGTTTTTTGATCTGGAATCGGTAGAACCGGCGGAACTGGACGATCGGAGCTTTGTCCTCCGGGAAGAGGGCAGCGGCACGCGAAAGACGTTTGAAACCGTCATGGCGGAGCGCGGGCTGAAGTGGACGGCCAGCTGGACATGCAACAATGCCGACACCATCAAGGCGGCGGTGGCGGAGGGACTGGGCGTTTCGGTGATATCGCGCAGGGCGGTGGAGCGGGAGATCGGGCTGGGGCTTCTTCGGGAAATCCCCGTAAACGGCCTGTGTTTTCAGCGCCGGTTCAAGGTTGTTTACCACAGGCACAAATTTCTCACCGGGGCGATGGAAGCGTTCATCGATTTCTGCTTTCGGGAAGCCGGTTCTATGGAAGATGCGGCTGCGCCGGAGAAACCGAAAAACCCGGGGTAATCTCTTTCTCGCGATGAGCGCACTTTTCCGCCATGGCGGTGTTGCGCGCCCTTCAAATTGCGGTATCCTATAGGCATGTGGGAAAGACGGCGCTCGATAAGGAGGAAAAAATATGGGCAGACCTTTGCCGGAGAGCATCGACAGCTACATTGAGGGTTTTTCACCGGAGGTTCAGGAGAGGCTACAGGCGATGCGTTCGGCGATCCGCGAAGCCGCGCCCGAGGCGCAGGAGCGGATCAGCTGGGCCATGCCGACATTTTGGCAGAAGGTGAACATCGCGCACTTCGCGGCGCACGCGCGGCACATCGGCTTCTATCCCGGCGCCGAGGCCATCGAGGCCTTCGAAGAGCGCCTGCAGCCGTACAAGCGCTCAAAGGGCGCGGTGCAATTTCCGATGGACGGGGCGCTTCCCCTCGACCTGGTGCGGGATATGGTGCGCTACAACACCCGGCGATTGGGGGCGGGCTGAGTGCGCTACGCGGCGCTCCTGCGCGGGATCAACGTGGGTGGCAGGACGGCCGTTCCGATGGCGGCGCTTAAAGCGGAACTTGAGCGGCTGGGGCTGACCGAGGTCAAAACGCACTTAAACAGCGGCAACGCGCTGTTTACATCGGACCTGCCCGAAGCGGCGCTGGAGGGGATGATCGAGCGCGCGCTCGAGGCGCGGTTCGGCTTTCCGATCCCGGCGCTGGTTCGAAGCGGGGTGGAACTGCGCGAGGCCATCGAGAAACTGCCCTTTCCGGCGGAGGAGATCGCCCGGGCACAGGCGGCGGCGGGCGACGCGGCCAGCCTGTACGCGGCGTTTCTGTCCATGCCGCCGGGCGCGGACGCGGTCGAGCGGTTCGGCGCGCTCAGGAAACCGGGAGAGGCCTTCGTGGTCGAGGGCAGAATGATTTACCTGCTCCTTGACCACAGCATCCGCGAATGCAGGATGTTTTCGGCGCTGGGCAGCCTGGACGGCCGCGCCACCGTGCGAAACTGGAATACGGTTATGAAGCTCTCAGCCCTCATCACGGCGTGAGCCCCGCGGGAAAGGATTTGTTCATGCAAAGGGACGGACTCAAAACGCTGGGAAGTCTTTTTTGGGTGTTCTTCAAGGCGGGTACATTCACCTTTGCGGGCGGCATCGCGATGCTCCCGGTAATCCGGCGTGACGTGGTGGAGCGCCAGAAGTGGATGCGCGAGGAGGACTTTGTCGAATACGCGACGCTGGCGCAGACACTGCCCGGCGTGATCGGGCTGAACATTGCGCTCTTCATCGGGCGGCGGGCGGCGGGTTTTTGGGGGATGCTGGCCGCGGGGATCGGCGCGACGATCTCGGCCTTCGTGATCATGCTGACGGCCACGATCCTCCTCAACTTCGTCCCGCGCGAGGGCGCCTTCGCCGGCGCGTTTCAGGGCGTGCGCGCGGCGTCGGCGGCGCTGGTGCTCTCCGGCGCGTTCGCGCTGGGGCGCGGGAACCTCAATGGCGCGTTCGCGGTGGCGATGATGCTCTCGGCTTTCGCGCTTATCGCGTTCACATCGGTCAGCGCGCCGCTTGTTGTGCTGGCGGCGGCCGCGGCGGGCTATCTGTACCAGCGGTTCAAGGAGCGTGAGGCGAAATGAGCGAAGTTGTACAGCTGCTCCTGGCCTTTATAAAGGTCGGCGTCACGGGGTTTGGCGGAGGCTACGGCATGATGTCGCTGATCATTGCCGAGGCGCGGAGTTTTTCAGTCACGATCGAGCAGATCGCCGACCTGAACGCGCTGGACATGGTGGTGCCCGGGCCCATCGCCATCAATGCGGCGACCTACGTAGGGTTCCTGCATGCGGGATTTTGGGGTTCGTTGGCGGCAACGGTGGGCGTAATGCTGCCCTCGTTCCTGATCGTGGCGCTGGTCATGCGCTCCATGGACTGTTACCGGAAAAACCGGATCATGTCTGGGGTGCTGGCGGGCGTAAAACCCGCGGCGGTGGGGCTGATCGCGGCGGCGGCGGCGGTCATCGCGGTGGAGGTGATAGCGCCGGACGCCTCCTTTGCCGCGATCATGTCAAATCCCGCCCACGCGGTCAACCTGGGCGCGCTTCTCATTTTCGCGGCGGTGGCTGTGCTCAACATCCGCTTCCGCGTGGACCCAATCCTTCTGACGGCGGCGGCGGGAATCGTGGGCGCGGTCTTCCTCCGGTAACGGCGAAGCCCGTGAGTTTCCCGAAGAGAGAATCCGCCGCGCCGCCTTTTGCCCGGCGGAGCGGCATTTTTAGGGGCCAGATGAAATTCTTCCCACGCGGCGTGATATTTCCGGGCGGTTTTTGGGTATTTCTATAAATGAAAACAAGGCGTCCCCATCGGGCGTCCGATATTTGGAGGAGCAACATGTCAAAGATTATCGATGTCAAGGCGAGGGAGATATTGGATTCCCGCGGCAACCCGACGATCGAGGTGGACGTACTGACCGAGGACGGCGCGCTGGGCAGGGCGGCGGTGCCTTCCGGCGCGTCCACGGGCTCTTTGGAGGCGCTGGAGAAGCGTGACGGCGACAAGAAGCGCTACCACGGCAAGGGCGTTAGGGGCGTCGTGACCGAGGCCTTCAAGGAGATCGCGCCGAGGCTGAAGGGGATGGAGGTCACCGACCAGCGCGCCATCGATGCGGCGCTGATCGCCCTCGACGGCACGAAGAACAAGTCACGCCTGGGCGCCAACGCTATCCTGGGCGCGTCACTGGCGGCGGCCCACGCGGCGGCGGAAGAATTGTACGTACCGCTTTACCGCTACCTGGGCGGCGCCGACGCCCACATACTGCCCGCGCCGATGATGAACATCCTAAACGGCGGCAAGCACGCCGACAACAACGTGGACGTGCAGGAGTTCATGATCATGCCGCTGGGCGCGGGCAGCTTTTCGCAAGCGCTGCGCGTCTCGGCGGAAATTTACCAGACCTTGAAGGGCGTCGTGCACTTGAAGGGCATGTCCACCGCCGTGGGCGACGAAGGCGGTTTCGCGCCCGACCTCAAGAACAACGAGGAAGCCTTGAAGCTGATCGTCGAGGCCACGAAAAAGGCCGGGTATGAGCCCGGCAAGGACATCTTCATCGCGCTGGACCCCGCGGCGTCGGAGTTCTACGAGGACGGTTACTACAACTTCGACGGCGCGAAGAAGACCTCCGCCGAGATGGTCGCGCTGTACGAGGATTGGGCGAACCGCTACCCGATCGTGTCGATCGAGGACGGCCTGTCCGAAATGGATTGGGACGGCTGGGCGGAGCTGACGAAGCGCCTGGGCGACAGGGTACAGCTGGTGGGCGACGACCTGTTCGTCACCAACGTCGAAATTCTCAAAAAGGGCATCGAGAAGGGCGTCGCCAACGCGATCCTGATCAAGCTCAACCAGATCGGCACGCTGACCGAGACTCTCGAAACCATCCGAACGGCGCAGCGCGCCGGGTATGCGGCGGTCATTTCCCACCGCTCCGGCGAGACCGAGGACACCACGCTGGCGGATCTCTCCGTGGCGGTCAACGCCGGGCAGATCAAGAGCGGCGCGCCCTGCCGCACCGAGCGGGTGGCCAAGTACAACCAGCTGCTCCGAATCGAGGAGGCGCTGGACGGCGTCGCGTCCTTCCCGGGCAAGTCCGCGCTGAGCGGCGCAAGGTAACCCCTTCAGGCATTCCCGGCTCCGCGCTTCGTTTTGAAGCGCGGAGCTTTTTCATGGGGAATGTCGCGGCGCAGGAACCTTTGGTTCATGCGGCTGGCCCTGAGAATGCCCCCGTCCTATGGCCTTTTCTTCCGTAAAATGTTATAATAGCATTTGAATAAGCAAACGGGAGGCGACATGGAATGAAGCGGTCAGAAATCAACGCCGCGCTCGAGTGGGCAAGGGCGCTTCTGGACAAGTGCAATATCCGCCTGCCACTTTACGCATACTGGTCTACGGGCGAGTGGAAGGCGCACGCCGAAGAACTCACAGCCATCCGCAAGGTCATGCTGGGGTGGGACATCTCCGACTTCGGCATGGGCGATTTCTATAAGGTCGGCGCGGTTCTGTACACGGCTCGGAACGGCAGCCTGGAGGACAAATCCATCGGCGTGCCCTACTGCGAGAAGTACATCCTGATGAAGGACGGGCAGCGCCTGCCCAAACACTACCATGTGATGAAGACCGAGGACATCATCAACCGCACCGGCGGCACGCTGCAGGTATTTCTGTGGGCGGTGGACCCGGAAACCGGCAAGGCCACGGGCGACAGAATCTCCGTATGGCAGGATGGCATCCTGCACCTCTACAAGCCCGGCGAGGAGATATTGATCCAGCCCGGCGGGAGCATTTCGCTGACGCCCTACATCGCGCACATCTTTGGGCCCAAGCCCGGCTCGGGCGACCTGGTGGTGGGCGAGGTTTCCGCCATCAACGACGACGTGACCGACAACTACTTTCTGGAGAACACGTCTCGCTTTGCGAAAATCGAGGAGGACGAAGCGCCGATCTCCCCGCTGTGCAACGAATACGACGTACTGGTGTAGGAATGCCGATGTGCAACGAATACGACGTACTGGTGTAGGGATGTTTCGGTGCAACGAATACGATGCACCGGTGTAGGAATGTCCGTACAAACGAAAGCCGCGGGAAACCGCGGCTTTCGCGCGTTCGGGAAGCGGCACATACCAAGGACTTCGACGACTCCGGTCTGTTTTTCGCGGGCTTTCGCGCGCGCTCAGGAAGCGCGGCAATTTATCATGACCGACAAATGGGAAATGCTGCTTGGGCTAAAGCACAATTCGAACGCCCGTGGCTTTGGCGGTAAAACTGCCGTCAACCTGTTTGCGAAACCTGTCCGCTGCATATGCTATCCGTTGTCCGCGCGCTATTCGGCACGGAAAACCCCGAAAGCCATCCCACTACGTCGAAAGATTGCGAGCAGGACGCGTGTGTGCTTGATTTTTACAATAGGGGCTGTTATAATTTTCTGAGGATAGAGTTTAAAGGAGTGTTGATCATGGCGCTTGTTACCTCCACCGAAATGTTCAAGAAAGCCTATGCCGGCGGCTATGCCATTGGCGCTTTCAATGTCAACAACATGGAAATCATCCAGGGCATCACTGAGGCGGCGATGGAAGAAAAGGCTCCGCTGATCCTGCAGGTCTCGTCGGGCGCGCGCAAGTACGCCAAGCACGTGTACCTCATGAAGCTGATTGAGGCCGCGCTGCTCGACGCCGAGCAGACCGCGGGTTTTGACCTGCCCATCTGCGTACACCTGGACCACGGCGATACCTTCGAACTTTGCAAATCCTGCATCGACGGCGGCTTCACCTCCGTCATGATCGACGGCTCCCACCACAGTTATGAAGAAAACGTCAAACTGACCAGCAAAGTCGTCGAATATGCCCACGCCCGCGGTGTGGTGGTCGAAGCCGAACTGGGCCGTCTGGCCGGCGTCGAGGACGATGTCAATGTCTCTGAAGCCGACTCGTCCTACAC
>JAEZTD010000389.1 GCA_023443705.1 Bacillota bacterium
CCGCACCCATCCATTCGCCCCGGCGGTGGTGTGAGTGCAATCCCGGCCGTCCCTTCCAATCGTTCCCGGCGATGCAATCCCGGCCGTCCCCTCCAATCGTTCCCGGCGGCGTGTACGCCGGGAACGGTTTCCCTAGCCAGTGCGCACACTGGCGGAGGAAACAATACCACTAAGTCAGCGAGCCGCCCGAAACCCGAAGGGTTTTAGGCGAGCGCAGGAACCCCGTCCCCACGCGCTGAAAAATCCGAAGGAGCTTTCAGCGCAAAGGCGTCAGCCTTTTACCGCCCCCGCCGTCAGCCCTTTGATGATGTTCTTCTGCATCGCCACGTACACGAGCAGTACCGGCGCGACCACGATGGTCACCGCCGCGGCCATAAGGCCGAAATCGGTGCCGTACTGGCTCGAAATCTCCCGCAGGATCGCGCAGACCGGCAGCAGCTTTCGCGATCTCAAGAGAACCGTCTGCAAAAACAGGTCGTTGTAGCTCCAGATGAAGGTGAAGATCGCCACCGTCGCCAGCGTGGAGCGGCTCATGGGCAGGATGATCTGAAAGAAGACGCGGTAGGGCCCGCCGCCCTCCATGAAGGCGGCCTCCTCCAGTTCGTAGGGCAGCCCCGCCACAAAACCCATCATGACGGTGGTGGCGAAGGCCAGGTTGCCCGCGATCAGCACGATGCTGACGCCCTGAAGCGTATCGAACATCCCCGCGGAGGCGATCATGCGGTAGACCGGCACGATGGTCGCGAACGCCGGGAACATCAGCGCCGCGACGACCATCGTGCGCACCGCGCGCTTGCCGAAGAAGCGGTAGCGAGTCAGCGCGAAGGCCATCATCGCGGACAGGAGCGTCACGACCAGCGTCACCGCGCCGCAGATGATGAGGCTGTTTTTGTAGCCCCGAAGGATGTTCACATTGTTGTTGGTGAAGGCGGATACGTAGTTTTGAAAGGTCGGCGTCAGCTTCACGGCGGGGGATTCCGGGTCGTACAATCGCTTGCCGTTCACCGTGTCGTAGGCCTGAAGCTCGCCGCCCTCGGCCCGTTCGAGGTTGTTGCCCAAGAGCCCCGCGAACGGGCTGTCGTCCTTCAGCGCCGTCCGGTTCTGATCCTTTTCCAGGACAGGCGCACCATCCGCGTTTACGAGCATTTTATCGTACATCTCGCGGCCGTGCTCGTCGAGAAGCGTCCGCTCGCGGACGACCTGGCCGTCCTTGTCCAGCCGGTAGACGGTGGAAAAGGCCGGGGCAAAGGAATCCGAGATGACCAGCGTCGTGTCCTTGAAGGAATTGTTGACCACCCACACAAAGGGGAAGATGGTCGTAAACGCCCAGAGGGTAAGGAGCGCGTACACCAGCGCCCGGCCGGGGGAAAAGCGCCGCATGCTCACACCTCCGTCCGGGTAAAGCGGCCCAGAAGCCGCGTCACCGACTGCGCCGCGATCACGCCGAACACGACGATCACAATCGAAATCGCCGAGCCGTAGTCCACGTTCTGCGCCACAAAAGCCTGGTTGTGCATGTAGGTACCCAGAAAGTGGGTCAGCCCGTTGGGCGCGCCGTTGCGGGCGATGACGCTGGGCAGGTCGAACACCTTGATGGAGCCGGTGACTGCCAGCGTCGTGCAGGTGACCAGAACGTCCGAAATCAGCGGCAGCGTGATGTACCAGACCTTTTTAAGGCCCGTCGCGCCGTCGAGCGCGGCGGACTCGTATACCTCCTCCGGGATGCCGGAAAGGCCGGTCAAAAGGATCACGAAGTAGAAGCCCACGTACTGCCACAATATCGGGATGGCGAGCATCGTAAACGCCCGGTCCTTGTCCAGCCAGAACACCCGATCCAGCCCGAACCACGCGCGGATCTGGTTGAACATGCCGCCGTCGTAGCTGTAGAACAGGTTGAACATGAGGCCGATGGCCGTGGCGGAGATCACAATGGGAAAGAAGTAGACCACGCGGAAGAACTGCTGCCCTTTTTTGATTGAGTCCACCATCAGCGCCAGAATCAGCGCCATGCCCACCTGAAACACCGCTGTCAGCGCCATGATCTTGACGGAATTGACGAGAGCCACCCGGCCGATGGGGTCCTCCAGAAAGAATTTTCGGTAGTTGGCGAGGCCTTGAAAGGCCTCCTGCCTGCCTGCCATGCTGCGGATGTCAAAGAGAGAATTGAAGATGTTGACCAGAAACGGGTAATACAGAAACACCAGCATCAAAAGAAAGCCCGGCACGAGAAATACGATCAGCGGACGGCGGTCCCGGTAGAGCATGGGCATAACCTCCTTCAGGGGCATCCGCTTGGCGGCGTTCATCCATCGGTTGCCTTTTTTCGAAAACCAGGCCGCCCCTTGCGAAGCGGCCCGTCATGGGGAGCGGTGAAATTGTCTTCGTTCGTGGTCAGCGCAGGCCGCCCCACCGTCTCATCCAACCGTTCTCGGCGGCTGCGCGCCAAGCCCCGTCGTCCCATCCAGTCGTTCCCGGCGACATGCGCGCCAAACCCCGTCGTTCCACTTCACTCGTTACCGGCGACATGCACGCCGGGAACGGTTTCTGTAGCCAGTGCGAACACTGGTGGAAGAAACGATTCCTCCAGTCAGCGAGCCGCCCGAAACTCAAAGGGTTTAGGCGAGCGCAGGATCTCTTGTTCTCGGGCTCTGAAAGACGCGCAAGCGGATTTCAGAGCCCTACTTGGAAAGCGCGAAGCGATTTTCAAGTATTACTTGGTGAACGGATTGAGCGCCATGACCTCGGTCCAGACCGCCTCGGGATCGGCGGAGCCGTCCACGATGGCGGGCACCTTGCTGAACCACAGCGAGCGGGCCTCGGCGGTCATCTCATCCTGGAAGGGCGCGAGCATGACCTTGGCGTTGTTGAGCATCACGTAGCTGTCGGCCAGAAGGCCGCCGCCGAAGGAGAAACCGCCCAGGCGCACCGCGTTGTCGCCGGTGGTCAGGTAGGCGAGGAGACTCACCGCCGCGTCGCGCTTGGCGGGGTCCTCCCACGCCTTGCGGGAGAGGTAGAAGCCCATCGACACGCCGCCGATGAAGGCGGTGGGTTCGGCGTCCGCCGCGCAGGCCGGGAAGGGCATGACGGTGGTGGTTTCCCAGCTGCTCTCCGCGATGCCGTTGGCGAACCAGGAGCCGTCCAGCTGCATGGCGGCCTTCTTGTCGCGGAACAGCTGCGAGGAGACCTCGTTGGTGGTGGCGCTGGCGTCCTTGGCGAAGGCGCCCATATCGTAGAGGGTGTTGAGGAGCGTCATGCCTTCCTTCCAGGAATCGGGCACTTCACTGATCGCGGCGGGGCGCGCCTTGTGCTCGTCCGGGGTGCCGGAGGCAATGATGGCGAACTCTGTGATGTAGTGGGGCACGTCCGCAAAGCTGACCGCGATGGGGATGATGCCCACTTCATTGAATTTCTTGACGGCGGCTTCCAGCTTCGCCCAGTCGGTGGGCAGCTCGAGGCCGTTCTGTTCAAACAGGTCCTTGTTCACGAACAGGCCTTCCCAGAAGGCGCGCACCGGGATGGCGTAGACGACGCCGTCCGCCTCCGCGATGTTGACGTTCTCAGGGAGCTTGAGATCGGGATAAGCCGCGTTGATCTCGCTGATGGGCACCACCTTGTCGAGGATCGGCGCGGAATCGGCGGTCTTGGCGAAGTAGAACAGCACGTCCGGCTCGTTTCCGGCGGCGAAGTCGTTCAGAACGCCGGTCTTCCAGGCCTCGTCGGAGGTGGCGGAGGCATCCTCGACGTGGTTGCCGGTTTCCTTCTCCCAGGCTTCGAGCAGCGCGGCGTAGTCCTCCGCGGCGGCGTCGGTGCCGGCGAAGGTGGAGACGGTCTTGAGGGTCACGCCTTCCGCCAGCGCCACCGGAGCGGCGACCAGGGTCAGGGCCAGCAGGATGGCCAGGATTCTCTTCATGGGCTCTCCTCCTTATTCCTGTTCGGGATAACCTCATTATAACAATCCCGCCCCGCGGCGTCATTGGCTTAAAATGCGATTCGTTGTTTGCGCTTGCGCAGTTGCGCTGAAATCCCCTTCGGGTCTTTCAGCGCGAGGGGAACCTGCGGAAGCCTGAACCCCTTCAGGGTTCCGGGCGGCTTCCTGACCTAAGGAATCGTTTCTTTCACCAGTGTGCGCACTGGCTACAGAAACCGTTCCCGGCGCGCATGTCGCCGGGAACGATTGAGAGGACGACGGGGTTTGGTTGCCGGCTTTCAGCCCACAAGTCGCCGGTTGAAGCGAGACAACGGGTTTGTGCGCGCGGAGGCGGCGCGGGCTGAAGGGCGCGGCATTAGCCGCCCGCCTCCAGTGGGATGACGATCGACGCCATGGTGTCGTGGGTGCGGTCGTCCTCGCGGATGGAGAACGACGCGCGCCCGCCGTAGATCAGCCGGAGCCGGGCGCTGACGTTTCGAATGCCCACGTGGCCCTCCCCCGCCCCTTCCTCCCCGAGCAGCCGCCCGATCCTGTCCCGGTCGCCCGGGGTCAGGCGCTTGCCGCCGTTTCGGACTTCAATGTTGAGCCCCGCGTCGTTTTGAAACACGTTCAGCCGGATGTGCCCGCCGCCCGACGGCGCGATGCCGTGCTCCACCGCGTTTTCAAGCAGCGTCTGCACGATCAGGCGCGGCAGGGAGACGCCCATCAGGGCCGGGTCCGCGTCCTTCCAGATGGTGAGCCGCTCGCCGAAGCGCAGCCGGATAAAATAGAAGTAGGCGTCCGCCACCTCCATCTCCTCGGAGAGGGGCACCAGCGGGTGCTCGCCCCGGTCGAGGCTGGCGTTTAACAATACGCTCAGCGCCTCCACCATCGCGGCGACGGCCTCGCTGCCATCCATGCGCGCCTGCCAGGTGATCAGCTCCAGCGCGTTGTTCAGAAAGTGGGGGTTGATGCGGCGCTGCAGCGCCTCGATGCGGGCGTCCTTCAGCGCCAGCTGGCCCTTTAAGACCGTGTCCACCAGGTGGCGGATCTGCTCGCTCATGCTGGAGAAGGCGACGCCGAGCTGCCCCAATTCGTCCGGGCCGCGCATCGGCACCGTGACGCCCAGCTCTCCCTCCGCCATGCGAAGGGAAGCCCGGGACAGGATCAGGATCGGCTTTGCGATGCGCCGGTGGACGAACCACAGTACCGCGATGCCCAGCGGCACGATGGCCAGAAACAGAAAGATGAGCAGCTTCTGCGCCTGTTCCATCTCGGCGTAGACCGCGGCTTTCGGCACCTGCAGCCGGGTGAAGAGGGTGAAATCCCACTCGGTATGCCGCTGCGTGAAGGACAGGTTTTCGCCCCGCTCGGAGATGCCGTCCGGCTCGTTTTCCCAGTCCACCGCCGCGCCGTCGTAGCCGCCCAGGCGAATGTCGAACGCCGCGCCCCACCGGCTGCCGGTTTCATTGAGCGCCCGGAACAGTTCCGCCCGGTTGACGCCCAGGATCAGCATGCCGAAGCGCTCAAGGCGCAGGTTGTACAGATTGCGAACCAGGTACAGCTGCCCACCCCAGCCCGCGAAGGCGCAGCGGGTGCTGAGCCCTTCGCCCAGCGCCTCAGCCTCCGACTGAAAGTTCCGCTGAAATTCCAGCGCTTCCGCATAGCCGCCGGAGGTGTACATGAACGCCTCCGGCTCGTTCGCGGGGAAATAGGCCGCGAACAGAAACAGCGGGTCGCGGCCGAACTTGCGCTCAAGGTAGTTCCGGCTGAGCCGGTAGAAGTCGACATAGCCGTACCTTCCGGCGGCGTAGGCCGCGTAGGCGCGGGTCAGATCGCCGTCATAGGTGACGTCTTTCGCGATGGTGATCGACCGGGCGACGGTGGACACCGTCAGCGTCTGGGCATGCCCGGCGCTCTCCGCCAGCGCGGCCTGCGTCTTTTCCCGGAGCGCGTCGAACATTACGCCGCCCATGTATGCGCCCAGCGCCAGGGTCGGCACCAGCCAGGACAGGAGCACAATGAGGAGAATACGCATGCGGAGCGACCCGAGATAGGCGCGAAGCCTTCGCACTGCGAACCGCCCCCTGTCTGCATTTTCGGCATTGTTGGGTTGGGACTGCGACAGAAAACTAGAGCTTCATCCCCAAAAACTGCGCCGCGGCGAGGCACAGCTTCTCCGCCCGGATCCGGTTTGGCATTTCGCAAAAAACGCGTAGTCTCGGCTCGGTGCCGCTGAAACGCACGATCAGCCAGCCTTCGGAAAACAGCACCTTGACGCCGTCCATGTAGCTGACGCCCTCCACCTTCTCTTGGAAGGCGGGCAGGGCCTTCTCCGTTAGCAGCAGCGCCTCCAGCCGCGCCCGCTCCTCCGGCAGGAAGGGCCAGTCGTACTCCGCCATATAGGCTTCGCCAAATTCCGCGTAAATCCTCCTTGTGAGGGCGCTTAGCGGCGCCCCGGTGACGGCCATCATCTCGACCAGGAGCGCCGCCGCCTGGATGCCGTCCTTGCCGGGGATGTGCCCCTTGACCGCCAGCCCGCCGGAGGACTCGCCGCCGATGATCGCGCCGCGCTTTTCCATCTCGGCGGAGATGTATTTGAAGCCCACCGGCACCTCGTAGCATTTCTCGCCGAAGGCCGCCGCCACCCTGTCCAGAAGGTGGGTGGTGGCGAGGTTCCGAACCGCTGGGCCGCGAAGCCCCTTGTATTTCAAAAGATAATAGTAGAGAAGCACCAGAATCTCGTTGGGGTGGACGAACCGGCCGCAATCGTCGATGATGCCGATGCGGTCGGCGTCCCCGTCGGTGGCGATGCCGATGTCCGCGCCCCGCTCTGTCACCGCCGCCCGGAGCGCCCCCAGCGTCTCCACGTTGGGCGAGGGCAGGCGGCCGCCAAACAGCGCGTCGTGCCGCTCGTGGATCACGTCCACGCCGCAGCGGGCGGTGAGCAGGATGGTCTGCAGCGACGTGCGGCTGACGCCGTACATCGGGTCGAGCACGACGGAGAGGTTCCGGGCGCGAATCTTTTCCATGTCGAGTGTCTCGATGATGGCGTCGAGGTACCGGTTCTCCGGCGCGATCTCGCACACCAGTCCCCGCGCCACCGCGTCCTCGTAGCGGACGGCGCGGATCTCTTGCGCTTTGATGGCGCTGGCAGCCGCGCCCAGCGGCTCCGTGATCTCGAGGGCCGCGTCCCGCCCACCCCGGGTGAACAGCTTCACGCCGTTGTACAGCGCCGGGTTGTGGCTGGCGGTCACCGCCATGCCGTAGTCAAGCCCCATCGATTTGACCGTGAACATGACAAGGGGCGTCGGCGCTTCCCGGGCGATGAAGTGGGTGCGTATGCCCTCCGCCGCCATGACCTCCGCCGCCCACTTCGCCGCCTCCCGGGACAGAAAGCGCCGGTCGAAGCCGATGGCGATGCCCTTTTCGTCCGCGCCCTCGGCCCGCATGCGGCGCGCCACCGCGAGGGCCAGCCGCGAAACGTTCTCCTTGGTGAATTCCTCGCCGATGATCGCCCGCCAGCCGCCGGTCCCGAACGCGATCATGCCCTTTCCTCCTCTTTGCCCATGACGACCTCTACCCGGTGGCGCGTGCCCGCCGGGAAGACCGGGACGCGGGCGACGCGCTCGCCGTCCACGAGGATTTCCCGCACGCCCTTTTCCACGTGATCCGGGTTTTTGACCGAAATTTCGTAGACCGCGCCCCGGAACGCGCGCGTCGCGGTAAAGCCGTCCCACTCGGCGGGGATGCAGGGATCGATCAAAAGATGATCCCATTCCGGCCGTATGCCCAGCATGTAGCGGGTGGCGGCGTAGTAGGCCCAGCCGGCGCTGCCGGTCATCCACGGGTGGCGCGCCCGGCCGTGGGCGGTGTGGTCCCGCCCCATCACGAACTGGCAGTAGGCGTAGGGCTCCGCCTGGCGGACCTCGATCATGTCATTCTGGCGGACGGGCAGAAGCGCCTCGTAGAGCTTCATCGCCATGCCGCCCCGACCGGCCATCGCCGCGGCGACCCACGCCCAGGGGTTCGGGTGGCTGAAGATCGCGCCGTTTTCCTTGACGCCGGGGTAGACCCTGGTGACGAAGCCGATGGAATCGTCCGGCTGGGTGAAGGAAGGGGCGTTCAGCATCAGCCCCCAGGGGGTGTAGAGATGTTCCATCACCGCGTCCAGCGCGCACGCCGCCTGCTCCTTCGTGGCCGCGCCGGAGATCACTGCCCAGGCGCTCGACTCCAGGTGAACCTTCCCCTCCTTGGAATCCATGTCCCCGATGGGCGCGCCGCGCCCGGTGATGCCGCGGATGAACCAGCTTCCGTTCCACAAAACCTTCCGGCAGATTTCGGTCATCTCCGCGCGCATCGCGCCGTAGCGCGCCTCGTCCGCCGCCCGGCCCAGCCGCGCCGCCGCCGACAGGAAATGCCCAAGCGCCCACAGGTGCAGAAACGCAACCATCGCGCTCTCGCCGCCGCCCAGGTTCAGGCAGTCGTTCCAGTCTGCGCGCAGCCCCTTGGCGATGCCATGGGTGCCCCGCTGGCTGTAGGTGAAGTCCAGAATCTTTTTCATGTGGCCGTAGACGGTGTCCTGACCGCCGTCGGCGTAGGGGATGACCTCGTGGAAGAAGTCCATGTCGCCGGTCTCCCGGACGTATTCGCAGATGGCGGGCACCAGCCACAGCGCGTCGTCGGCGCAGGTATCCTTGAGCCCGTGGATCATCGAAGCCCTGTCCGGCGTGGGCACCACCGTGGGCGATTTAAAGGATTGCTGCTTGCCCGGCTCGAACCACCTCGGGTCAAACAGGTGCAGCCCGTAGCCCTCCCGCACCTGGCCGTGGAGCAGCTGCCGGATGCGCTTAACGCACATCTCCGGGTTCGAATGGGGCACGCACATGGCGTCCTGCGCGGTGTCGCGGTAGCCGAGGCCGGTGCGCCCGCCCACCTCGATGAACGAGGCGAAGCGCGAGAACATCACGTTGACCTCGCTCTGGTACAGGTTCCACAGGTTGAGGCTCGTGTTCATGTCCGGGCTGGGGGTCTCAACCTGGAGCCGGGAGAGTTTCTCCTCCCAGAATGCGGCGAGTTCCCGAAGCGCCCCGTCCACCCGCTCCGGGGCGTACCGTTCCCGCGCTGCCCGCGCCGCCAGCGCGTTCCCTTGCCCGAGGATGAAGACCAGCCGCGCTTCCTCCCCCGGCTCCAATGTCAGCCGCTTGCCAAGCGCGCCGCAGTGGTTGCCGGTCTTTTCAAAGCTGCCGGAGAGCCGCCCGGTTTCGACGCCCAAGGGGTTCGCCTCGGTGCGGTACGGCCCCAGAAACGCGTCCCGCAGGCAGTCGAAGGAATCCGGCTCAAAGCTCGCGGTGAAGAACTGGAAGCTGTCCTCTTCATAGTGCAGTTCGTACTCCACCGCACCGTCCGCGTACCGGGAGCCGGCGGCGTAGAGTCTCATCTGAAAATTTTGGTTGTCCATCGAGATGTGATGAAACGAAAATTCCACGTAGCCTGTCACATCGAGTTCTCGGCGCGCGCCGGAGTCGTTTTTGATATGTACATCCCACAGCGCCACCTCGTCCCCCCTAGGGATGAAAATGGTCTGGCTGGCGGAGATGCCCTCGCACACGCAAAGGTACTTTGAATAGCTCAGCCCGTGGCGGCAGGAGTACTTCGCCCTGTCCAGCGG
>JAEZTD010000040.1 GCA_023443705.1 Bacillota bacterium
AAGCAGGACACCGACCTCGTGCCGGATTCCGGCCCCACGGTGGCCAGCCGCTCGGTGATGATCGTAGGCGAAATCCTGCGCCGTGCCGCCGACCGGCTGAAGGAATCCTGGAAGACCGGCGAGACAGTCACCATCGAGGAACACTACAAGCACCCGGACTACATGATCCCCTTCAGCCTTGAAAACTTCAAGGGCGACGCCTATCCGGACTACTCCTGGTCAGGCAACGTGGTGGAGGTCGAGGTGGATACGCTGACCGGCGAGGCCAAGACGCTGGGCTGCTGGGGTGTTTACGACATCGGCCTGCCCATCGACGAGGCGGTCTGCCACGGCCAGATGCAGGGCGGCATGCTGCAGGGCCTCGGGTACGCGTCGATGGAGCAGATCGGCTATAACGATCGCGGCATCATTCGAAACGACCACCTGAGCGATTACATCATCCCCACCTCGGTGGACGCGCCGCCCCTCGTCAGCGACTTCGTCATCAACCCCGCGGTGTTCGGCCCGATGGGCGCGAAGGGCGCGGGCGAGCTGCCCCACGTGGGCGTCGCGCCGGCCTATGTGCTGGCGATGGAGCAGGCGGTCGGAACGCCGCTTTACAAAGCGCCGTACACCACGGAGGATGCGCTGAACGCGCTGGAGGGGGGCGAGGCATGATGGGCGTGAAATTCAAGCTCAACGGAAAGACGGTGACGAGCACCTCCTCACCGGCGGCGCGGCTTCTGGACGTCGTCCGGAACGAATTTGGGCTCACCGGCGCCAAGTGCGGCTGCAAGGAGGGCGAGTGCGGCGCCTGTTCGGTGCTGCTGGACGGCCTTCTGGTCAACTCCTGCATGGTGGCGATCGGCATGCTGCCGGGCCACGAGGTGACCACCATCGAAGGCTACCGGGAAACCGCCCGATTCGGGGCGATCGACGAGGCTTTCGGCAAGACCGGCGCGGTGCAGTGCGGTTTCTGCACGCCGGGCATGGTACTCGCGGCGGAGAGCCTGCTGAACAGGAATCCGAACCCCACCGAAGACGAAATCCGGGACGGCATCTCCGGAAACCTCTGCCGCTGCACCGGATACAGCGCGATCATCGAAGGCGTCAAGCTTGCGGCAAAGGAGGGTAAGGGGTTATGGTAAGCTACAAGCCCGCGACGCTCAAAGAAGCGCTGGAGATCCGCGCCCGAGGGGGCGTGATTCCCTACGCCGGCGGCACGGACCTCATGATCGAGGCGGAGCCGGAGGCTTCCTACCTCTTCCTTTCGGACATCCCGGAGCTTCGTTCGATCGAAGTGGTGGACGGAAATCTTGAAATCGGCTCGGCGGTGACCTACACCCAGGCGCTTTCAAGCCCGCTCGTCCCGGAGATCCTGAAGGAGGCCATCCGCTACATCGCCGCACCCGCGATTCGTAACACCGGGACGATGGGCGGCAACGTGGCCAATGGTTCGCCCAAGGCGGACAGTGCGCTGGTCTTCGCCGTGACCGATTCCACCCTGCGGCTCGAGTGCGCGGACGGCGTGCGCGAGGTTCCGATCAACGATTTCTACCTGGGGCGCGGCAAGACGTGCCTCGGAGAGAACGAACTGCTCACGAAGATCACGATGCCGCTTCATGAAGTCGGGAATTACTACTACCACAAGGTGGGTGCGCGGGGCGCGCTTGCCATCGCACGGGTGTCCTTCGCGGGGCTCATGCGCGTGGAGGGCGGCATCATCCGCCACGTGGCGACCGCCTACGGCGCGGTGGCGGGCACCATCCTCCGCCGCCCGGACATCGACGGCATACTGATCGGGCGCACCATCGAGGAGGCCAGAAAGATTCGCGGCGATTATCTGACCGCGCAGGATGAGGCCATCGTGCCCATCCGCGGCCGCATTTCGGCGGAGTACAGAAAGCGCGTTGTGATGAACCTTCTGAACGATTTCCTGACGCAAAACGGCATTACGCCATGACGGACGTCCGCCGGTCGCACCTGATTAAGGCGCGGCCGGCGTTTAAAAATGTGCGTGCGGGGCGCTTTTTTTCGGCGGTGCGGGTTGATTTTCCCCCGGCCGTGGGGTATACTATTTAAGGCCCGTTTTCGGGCCAGTTTTTTGGGGAGGCGGTACGAATGGGAAAACTGCATGTGATCGATCATCCGCTGGTGCAGCACAAGCTGTCGCTGATGCGCGACAAGGAAACCGGCACCAAGGATTTCAGGGAACTGCTCCAGGAAGTCGCGACGCTGATGGCTTACGAGGTGACGCGCGATCTGCCCCTCAAGGAGACCATCGTTGAGACGCCGATCGGCCCCTGCCGCACGAAGATCATCGACGGGCGCATGCTGGGCATCATCCCGATCCTCCGGGCGGGCTTGGGCATGGTGGATGGCATCATGCAGCTGGTTCCCGGCGCGAAGGTCGGACACATCGGCCTGTACCGCGACCCGGTCAGCCTCCAACCGGTGGAATACTACTGCAAGCTGCCTTCTGACGCCACCGAGCGCGAATTGATCGTACTGGACCCGATGCTGGCGACGGGCGGCTCCTCCGCGGCGGCCATCCGATTCCTCAAGGAGCGCGGCTGCAAGAACATAAAGCTCGTGTGCCTGATCGGCGCGCCGGAGGGCATTGAGCGGGTGCAGTCCGAGCATCCGGACGTCGACATCTACATTGCCGCGGTGGACGAAATGCTCAACGATCACGGCTACATCGTGCCAGGCCTGGGCGACGCGGGCGACAGGCTCTTCGGAACGAAATAACGGAATGCGCATCTGCGCCCG
The DNA here is from genome assembly GCA_023443705.1 of Bacillota bacterium. Taxonomy (GTDB): domain Bacteria; phylum Bacillota; class Clostridia; order Christensenellales; family Aristaeellaceae; genus JAEZHK01. The sequence goes on from JAEZTD010000040.1 coordinate 2,752, forward strand.
GCGGGTTTGCGCCGGGCGCTGTTTATCAAACTTGAGGGGGACGCCATGTCCATCGGATTGACCGCGCGCCTGGCGCTGGAAAAGAACGGCTTTCGCTTCACCCACTCGCTGGGGCAGAACTTCATATTGGATGACCGGCTGATCGCGCGCGTCGTAGACGCGGCGGAAGTCTCGGCAGGGGACGGGGTGCTCGAAATCGGCGCGGGCGCTGGTGTCATGACGAGGGCGCTCGCGGACCGAGGCGCGAAGGTGCTGGCCATCGAGATCGACCAGGCGCTTCAGCCGGTGCTCGCCGAAGTGCTGGCGGGGACCGATGTTCGGGTGGAGTTTGCCGACGCGCTGAAGTGCGACTTGTCCTCTCTGGCGAACGATGCCTTTTCCGGCGCGCCCTTTGACGTGGTCGCGAACCTGCCTTATTATATCACAGCGGACGTCTTTCTCCGGCTGGTCATGACGCGCCTTCCGATCCGCCGGATGACGGTGATGGTGCAGAAGGAGGCCGCGGAGCGCATCATGGCCTCGCCGGGTCAGAAAAACTGGTGCGCGCTCGCCGCGACGGTACAGCGCTTCGGGACGCCCTCTGTTCTCATGCACGTCCCCCCGCAGGCGTTTACGCCCCGGCCTCATGTTGAGAGCGTATTGCTCCGCGTGGACATGCACCCGGACAGGCCCGGCCCCGAGGACGAGGCGATGTTTTTGAAGGTGGTCTCGGCAGCCTTCGCGATGCGCAGAAAGACGCTGTCCAACAACCTGATGAGCGCGTTTTCCGTGCCGCGCGAAGAGGCGGAGGCGCTGATCGCTGCCCTCGGTTTTGACCCGAAGGTGCGCGGCGAGGCGCTGACGCTCCCGGAGCTTGATCGGCTGTCTGCCGTGATGCGAAATCGCTAATCCTTCATAAACAATCAGCCCCGACGCGGTTCGCAGCGCCGGGGCTGACCTTATGCCGGACTACGCCGGAAAGACCTCTTCGATCAGGTCGTCCATCATCGCCATCACCAGCGGCTGACCCTTTCCAGCCTTCAGCTCGATCTTGACCCACTCGGTGTTGAGCTTTGTGGCCTGACCCTGTTTCTGAAGCACGACGAAGTCGAAGGGCTCCCGAACCATCAGCGCGCTGGCGATCTTTTCGCCGTTGGCGCCGTTTTTGAGAAAGGTGAAGCACTTCACGCCCTTGCCGCCCCGCGCCTGTATGTCGAAGTCTACGAGGAGGCTACGCTTCATATAGCCCCGGTCGCTGACGAGGAGCACCTCGCCCTCGGCGGATTCGAACAGGAACGCGCAGGCCACCCGATCTCCGGGGGAGAGCGCGATGCCCTTGACGCCCGCGGTCGCTCGGCCGGTTGAGGGAATCTCGGCGGCGTCAAAGAGGATGGACATGGCGCGCTCGGTGACAAGGAGCATCTGCCCCTCGCCCGATGTGCGCTCCACGCTCGCCAGTTCGTCGCCCGACTTCAGGTTGAGCGCCGCGAAGCGGGACTTCCTGACCGCGTACTCGGACAGCGCGCTTCGCTTGACGAGGCCGCCCCTGGTGGCAAAGACCAGATCGCCGTTGTAGCCGTCGTCCTTCAGCGTAAGCGCGGTGACGAGCGATTCTATCGCGTCGTAGCCGGCGAGCAGGCCCGTCAGCGCAAGCCCTCGGTCCTTCGGCCGCGTCTCGGGCACCTGAGAGACCGGAACGGGGTAGCACTGCCCTGCGCCGGAGAAGAACAGGTTGCGCTCGTCGGTCATCGCACGCAAGAGGAGGCGCGGTCTTTCGGCATCCTCCGCCTGCGCCTTTTCCCACGCCTTCGGCGTCAGCCGCTTCACAAAGCCAGCGCGGGTGACCACGACCACCGCTTCTTCAGCGACGGGCTTCTCCTCCTCGAAAACCTGAACCTCCTGAGGCCTTGTGATGAGCTGCGTGCGGCGGGGATCGGTGTGGCGCGACCTGATTTCCAGAAGCTCCTGCTTGATGACGTTCAAAAGCTTCTTCTCGCTGTTTAAAATGCCCGTCAGGCGGTCGATCAGTTTCTTGAGCTCTTCGTATTCCTTGCGAAGCGACACGATTTCGAGGTTCGTCAGCCGCTGCAGGCGCATGTCGAGGATCGCCTGCGCCTGGATTTCGGTAAGACCGAACCGCGACATCAGCCGTTCCCGGGCCTCCTTGGGCGTCGAGCTCGCGCGGATCAGCCGGATTACCTCGTCCAGGTTGTCTACCGCGATGATGAGGCCTTCCAAAATGTGCGCCCGGGCCTTGGCCTGTTCCAGCTCATACTTTGTGCGCCGGGTGACCACGTCCCTTTGGTGGCGGATGAAGTGGCCGATCACTTCCTTCAGGCCCATCTGCACGGGCTTTCCGCCCGCGATCGCCACGATGTTGACGCCGAAGGTGGTCTGAAGGTCGGAATACTTGTAGAGCAGCGCCAGCGTCCGCTCCGGGTCCACGTCGCGCTTGAGCTCAATGACCGCGCGCATGCCGGTGCGGTCGGACTCGTCCCGGATGTCATGAATGCCGCCGAAGAGCGACTTTTTTTCTTCGCTGAGCTTTAGGATCTTCTCCAGCATCGACGACTTGCCCACCTGATAGGGCATTTCGGTGACGACGAGAAGGGAGCGCCCGGACGGGCCGGGCTCCACGTGCACCTTTGCCCGCACCTGCAGTTTGCCGCGGCCGGTCTCGTAGGCCTGCCGCAGCTCGTCGTCCACGAGGAGGATGCCGCCGGTGGGGAAGTCCGGCGCGGGGATGAAGCGCATCAGCTCGTCCACCGTGATCGCGGGGTTGTCGATCTGCGCCACCACCCCATCGACGGCCTCGCCCAGGTTGTGGGGCGGGATGTTGGTGGCAAGCCCGACGGCAATGCCCGAGGCGCCGTTGACGAGCAGGTTCGGGTACCTGCCGGGCAGCATATCCGGCTCCTTCTGGGTGTCGTCAAAGTTCAGGTGGAAGCCCACGGTGTCCTTTTCGATGTCGCGCAGAAGCTCCATCGCGAGGCTGGTCATCTTCGCTTCGGTGTAGCGCATCGCCGCGGGGCTGTCGCCGTCGATGGAGCCGAAGTTTCCGTGGCCGTCCACCAGCATGCCCCGCATTACGAAGGGCTGCGCCATCCGCGCCAGCGCGTCATAAACCGATGTGTCGCCGTGGGGGTGGTACTTGCCCAGGCAGTCGCCGACGATGCGGGCGCACTTTCTGTGGGGCTTGTCGCTGGAAAGACCCAGTTCGTGCATCGTATACAGGATGCGCCGCTGCACCGGTTTCAGGCCGTCCTCGACCCTGGGGAGCGCGCGCTCCAGGATGACGTACTCGGAGTAGGGGATCATCGACTGGTGCATTACTTCTTCCATCGCGCGCTGGATGATGACGTCGCGGGGCTGTTCGATTTTGCTCACTGCACCTCACCCCCGATCTCTACGCGGTCGATGAATTTGTCCTCGCGGTTGAAGTTGGCGTGGAGGCTGATGTACTCCCTGCGGGGGTCCACCTTATCGCCCATGAGCACCGTCACAAGGCGCTCGGCTTCCGGCGCGTCCTCCAGCGTAACCTGAACGAGCTTGCGGTTTTCCGGGTTCATGGTGGTCTCCCACAGCTGCTCCGGGTTCATTTCGCCCAGACCTTTGTAGCGCTGCAGTGTGTAGCCGCGGCCGATTTTCTTAATGGCGGCGTCGAGCTCCCGGTCGTCGTAGCAGTAGAGGACGTTTGAGCCCTTCTGGCACTTGTAGAGCGGCGGCATGCCGATAAACACGTGCCCCTCGGCCACCAGCTCGCGCATATAGCGGAAGAAGAAGGTCAGAAGGATCGCGCGGATGTGCGCGCCGTCCTGGTCGGCGTCCGACAGGATGATGACGCGGTTGTACTTCAGGGTCTTGAGGTCGAAGTCCTCGCCGATACCGGTGCCCAGCGCCGTGATGACGGAGCGGAACTCCTCGTTGGCAAGTACCTGGTCGATGCGTTTCTTTTCGACGTTCAAAGGTTTTCCGCGAAGCGGCAGGATCGCTTGAAAGCGCCGGTCGCGCCCCTGCTTGGCGCTGCCGCCGGCGGAGTCGCCCTCGACGATGAAGAGCTCATTTTTGGATGCGTCCCGCCCGGTGCAGCTGGACAGCTTGCCCACCAGCGGCGCGGCCTCCAGCTGGTTTTTCTGGCGCGCCACGTCGCGGGCCTTGCGGGCGGCTTCGCGCACGCGGGCGGCCTGCACCGCCTTTTCGATGATCCGCTGGCCCAGCTCCTGGTTTTTCAGGTCCTCCAGGTACAGCGCCATCTGCTCGGTGACGATGGCCTCCACCAGCGGGCGAACCTCGGTGTTGCCCAGGCGGCCCTTGGTCTGCCCCTCAAACTGAGGCTTCTGCACGCCGCAGGCGATGACGGCGGTCATGCCCTCGCGGAAATCGTCGCCGGACAGGTTCGAGTCCTTTTCCTTCAGCGCGCCGATGCGGCGGGCATAGTCGTTGAACACCTTGGTGATTGCGGCCTTGAAGCCGGTTTCGTGGGTGCCGCCCTCGGCGGTGGGGATGTTGTTGACGAAGGAGAAGATGTTTTCGGTGTAGGAATCGGTGTACTGAATCGCGACACGCAGAAGCGTGCCTTCCTTTTTGCCTTCGAACAGGATCGGCTCGCCGACGGCGTTCTTGTCCGCGTTCAGATACCTGACATAGTCCGCGAGGCCGCCTTCGTACCTGTACTCCACGCTCCGCTTTTCGGCGTCCTTGACGCGCTCGTCGGTGAAGCGGAAGGAGACGCCGCGGTTGAGGTACGCGAGTTCGCGAATGCGGCGCCTGACCTGGTCGCCGTTGAAGCTGGTCTCCTCAAACACGCGGGGGTCGGGCTTAAAGCACACGGTGGTGCCGCGTTTTCTGGTGTTTCCCAGCTTTTCAAGCGGCGCGACGGGGTGGCCGGAGATGATTTTACCGGATTTTTTGTCCTCCACGCTCTCAAAGCGCTGCTGGTAATGGCTGAAATCCTGATATACGTCTACGACCACCCATTCGGACAGCGCGTTGACCACCGACGCACCCACACCATGCAGGCCGCCGGAATACGCGTAGTTTTTGTTGTCAAACTTGCCGCCAGCGTGCAGCTGGGTATAGACGACCTGCACGGCCGAAACGCCGAGCTGCGGGTGGATATCAACTGGAATGCCGCGGCCGTTGTCGGATACCTCGCAGCTGTCGTCCTTTTTCAGGGTTACGGATATTTCGGTGGCGTAGCCGTTCATCGCCTCGTCGATGGCGTTGTCGACGATCTCCCAGATCAAATGGTGAAGCCCGCGCGAACCCGTAGAACCGATGTACATGCCCGGGCGCATACGGACCGCGTCGAGTCCCTCGAGGATCTGTATATCGCTGGCCTGATATTTTGCCATGCGCATCCTCCCAAAAATCGTTTTCAGAATATTATACCATATATGGCCCGGCGAATGCAAATACGCGCAAGCGGTTGTATTTTGCGTCCGATCGTGGTATCGTAGACGCGGGTGATTGGTTTGAACCGGATGAAACCTGAGATTCCCATAGAATTGACGCACGGAGAACTGCAGGCGGAGGCGCTTCGCGCCGCCGCGTCGGGCGACGAGGTTTTGGGAATGCTCTTTGAAGGCGAAGCGCTTACCGATTTTACCGAGCGGCGCTTGGAGTTTACCGGCTGCTCATTCGTCCGCTGCCGCTTCGACAGGATCAGCGTGTGCTGGCTTAGCTTCAGCGACTGCGTTTTCGACGGATGTGATTTTTCCAACGCGAGCCTGCGGAGCGCCGCCTTCCGGCGCGTGGAACTTTCCGACTGCCGCGCGGTGGGCGCCGAGATCGCCGAGGCCTGGATCGCCCACGTGCGCATTTCCGGCTGCCGGTTCGGGTACGCGGGGTTTGGCAAAGCCAAGCTGGAAGCCGTACATTTTGAGGATTGTGACCTGAAGGAAGCTTCATTTTCCGGTTGTGCGCTGAAGAGTGTGTCGTTCGACCGCTGCATCCTCACCGCCGCGGAATTCCTCGCGACGCCGCTGAAGGGCATTGACCTTCGTTCCTGCGCCATTGACGGCATCAAGCTCGTGGGCGGCGAGCTCCGAGGCGCGGTGGTTAATCCGGCGCAGGCGGTGGAGCTTTCAAAACTGTTGGGGCTCGTCATCCTGGAAAGCTGAAAAGCGCGGTCATTTCCGCGTGGGACAGGCGCATAAGGTTGCCCGAGGGGGGAATCGGATGCGCAAGGCGGTCAATCTTTCTGCGGCACTTTCCGCCGTGGCGGCGATGGTGGGCGCGGGTTTCGCGTCTGGCCGGGAGTTGGTGGTTTTCTTTTCTGGACAGGGCGCGCCTTCCTGGATTGGGATTCTAATCGCCTGCGCGGGCGCGGGCTTTCTGACCGGGGCGGTCGCGGCGCTGGCGAAGCGCACCGGCTGCCGTGATTTGCCGGGCATTTTTTCGAAGGCGATGGGGCGCAATTCCGGCCTCGCCATGGAAGCGGTCTACGCGGCGCTGCTTGTGCTCTGCTCGGGTGCGATGCTGTCCACTGGCGCGACGCTGGGCGCGCTTACCTTTCCGATGCACGGATCGTTTCTCTTGGGCACGGCGATCACGCTGGCCTGCGGGCTCTTTCTGACCATGCGCGGCGCGCTTCCGTCGGCGGGGTTTTTTCTTGTGGTGATGATGGTCGTGTGGTACGTGGCGCTGGGCACCGCCCAGAGCCCTGACGGCGTTCATGCGGGCGGTTCCGTCGTCATTTCGGCGGCTTCGGGGATGATCTACGCGGCGTTCAACGCGACGGTCGCAGCGGGCGTCGTCTGCCTGAGCGCGGGGGAGGGCATAAACCCCAGGCGCGTCGGGCTGTTTACGGCGCTGCTCATGGCCGCGATGATGATACCGGCCAACTGGGCGCTCCTGCGCACAGGCGCGGACACGCGGCAGATGATGCTGCCCGCGGTGGTCATGGCCGAGCGCTGGGGCGTTACAGGTTACTACCTGTCGATTGGCTCGCTGTTTCTGGCGGTCGTGACCACGCTGGCGGCGGCGCTGTCTGCGCTTCGCGCGCAGCTGTGCGCGCTTGGGTTAAAGCCCCGTCAGGCGCTGTTTTTCTCCTGCGCGGCTGCGCTGGCGCTTTCGATGGCCGGGCTCTCCACGCTGGTCGGTGTCGGCTATCCGGCGATGGGCGTTCTGTGCTCGGTAATGCTCCTGATACTGATCTCATACCTATAAAATGCACACAGGAGGCGTCGATGCGATACTGGACATGGCCGAAGAGGCTGCGCCTCAAAAGAAAAATACCAAAGGTACGTCCCGCGCACCGCAAGCGCCGCGCGCACAAAAGCGCCCGCGAACGGCTGCGGGACTTTGGCCTGAGCCGCTTTCGTTACCTGTGGTTCATCCCGGTTCTGGTCATACTGATCGTCATAGCGGCGAACGTACGTGTGCCGAAGACCGTCACAGTCGTAATCCGGAGCGCCGCGGCGGAGAGTGCGCAGGCCGGGGCTTTGTCCGTCCAATCGGCAAAATTCAGGACATCCATACCGTCCGGATACCGCCTCGCGGTTGACGTTACCTGGCATGGCGAACCTCTTTCGCAAGAGGTGCTGGTGGAACTTCTCCTGCGGGACGGCACCGGCAGCGCCGTCGCAAAGGGTGTGACGCACGTCTGGCCGGGTTCGAACGGCTATGTGAGCCGAGTGGAACTGGACGTGCCCTACAACCTGAACGGACGGTATGACCTGAGCGTGCGGATTCTGGGCGTGGACGAAACGATTTATATTGAAGAGACGCGGCTTGGCGACCTAACCGTCTACTAGGCGGAGGTGGCTGCCCCTTGCAAACATAACCTTAGTATGATTTATCCAAATTTAATTTTCAGGGCATTGACATGCCCGGTGTGTTTCGGGTATTATAAAACTTGCGTCGATGGGATCACTAGCCCCGAACCCGTCGAATGCGGGCGAAGGCCGCGCTTGACCTCGTGGCGGACGCCAGGCAATGAATTGGGGAGGAATCACCTGTGAACACCTTTATGGCCAAGACAGGCGAAGTGGATCGCCAGTGGTATGTCATTGACGCAACCGATCTGGTGCTGGGCAGGCTGGCTACGCAGGTCGCGCTCATGCTGCGCGGCAAGCACAAGCCCATTTTCACGCCGCACGTTGACACCGGCGACAACATTATCGTTGTTAACGCGGAGAAAGTTCAGCTGACCGGCAAGAAGCTCGATCAGAAGTTCTATCGCCATCACACCGGCTATCCGGGCGGCCTGAAAGAGACCAGCTACCGCAACCTCATGGCTTCCAAGCCTGAGTTCGCGCTGAAAGAGGCCGTTCGCGGCATGCTGCCCAAGGGCCCCAACGGCTATGCGATGCTCAAGAAGCTGCATGTGTACCGTGGCGCCGAGCATCCGCACGCCGCGCAGAAGCCCGCTGAATTTAGTGTGAAGTAAGGGAGGAGGACGAAAAATGTCTGAGGTTTGCTACAACGCCGTCGGCCGCAGGAAAAAGGCCATCGCCCGCATTCGTCTGATTCCCGGCGAGGGCGCCATTACCATCAACCGTCGTTCCATCGACGAATACTTTGGTCTTGAGACGCTGAAGATGGCTGTCCGTCAGCCGCTGACGCTCACCGATACGCTGGCCCGCTTCGACGTGCTTGCCACCGTCAATGGCGGCGGCTACACCGGCCAGGCCGGCGCCATCCGCCACGGCATCGCCCGCGCGCTGGTCAAGGCGGACGAGGAGCTCAAGCCCACCATCAAGAAGGCTGGCCTTCTGACCCGCGACCCGCGCATGAAGGAGCGCAAGAAGTACGGCCTCAAGGCCGCCCGACGCGCGCCCCTGTTCTCCAAGCGCTGATCCGGCACCAACGCATTTCAAGCCCCGCCATCGGCGGGGCTTTGCATATCCCGGGTATTGCGAGTCATGCAACCCAAAGGACAGGAGTTGCGCCATGACCAACGTATACTTTGTCC
>JAEZTD010000200.1 GCA_023443705.1 Bacillota bacterium
GCGTACTTCCAGGCGCAGGAGCGCGAGGAACTCTATGCCGAGGCGATGGCAAGCGGCACCCCCGCCGCCGAGATCAAGATTGACGAAGGTCAGCTTGAGACGGTCATCAACGGCGTCGCAGACCCGCTGCTGCTGGACAAGTTCTACGCCGAAAGCTTCCCCGAGATCCCCGGCGCCATGGAAAGCGGCGCTTCCGGTGAGGAAGTCAAGCGGGTGCAGCGCAGGCTCTACGACTTGGAGTACCTGTACACCTCGGCGGACGGGGCCTATGGCCCCGGCACCGCAAGGGCGATCAAGGAATTCCAGAAGCGTTCGAAGATCAGCCAGGACGGCGTCGCCGGCAACGCCACACTGAACGCGCTGTTCAGCGAAAACGCGAAGAAGGCGCTCAAACCCTACATGCTCAAGGTTTCGATTGCCAAGCAGCGGGTTTACGCCTACGCCCCGGACGAGAACGAGGAGTACACCATTCTGGTTCGCACGATGAAGGCCTCCACAGGCCTCAACTCGACGCCGACGCCGAAGGGCACCTTCCAGGCATCCACCGGCCCCGGTGCGCGCTGGCACTACTTCAAAAAGTTCTTCGTGTGGGCACAGTACGCCTACTACATTCAGGGGGACATCATGTTCCACTCGGTGCTCTACAATTCGAAGGACGCCTCGCCCACCAGCGGTTCCGTCCGGAACTTGGGCAGGAAGGCCTCTCACGGCTGCGTCCGCCTGAGCGTCGAAAACGCCAAGTGGATCTACCAGAACTGCCCGGCCAAGACGAAGATCGTCGTCTACTAAAGAAATCGCGCCCGGAAACCCGTACGGGTTTCCGGGCGCCTTATTACGTAAATTTGCGCCACCGCATGCGTGCCGGTGGCGTATTCGCATTTGAGCGCGAACAGGCCGCCGCAAACGCTCGGAAGGCTATGAAGCTTATCCGTCAGGCTAACGCAACCTGCACCAAGAGCATGTAGACCGCGGTGCCGCCGAAGATCGAGATCAGCGCGTTCCTGCGCCACAGGTGCAAAAACGCCACCACCGCGCAGGCGATCATTTCCGAAAGACCGAAGGGAAAGGCGGAGAAGTCCATCCCCCGCAGGCAGTAGACGACGAGCAGCGTCAGCATCGCCGGCGGCAGCGCGCGGCCCAGATATTTAATGATCTCGGGCGGCTTCCGTCCGCGCCCGAAGACCATAAACGGCAAAAAGCGCGTAAGCGCCGTCGCCACGGCCATCAAAAGGATCGCCAGAAAGAGTGAAAAGCCCCGCGTCATGCCTTTGCCCCCTCTCCGCCGTCCAGGCGAGCCTCAAAAAAGCTCCGGAAGAGGACGAGCGCCGCCAGGATGATGAAAAGCGCCACGGGCATCATCAGCGCCTGGCCGCCCGCGGCGAGACCAATCATGCCCGCCAGCGCGCCCAGCGCGAAGGGTTCCCAGATTCTGTATTTGCGGATCAGGTCGATTGTCAGCACCAGAAAGAGCGCCGTCAGCATAAAGTCCATGCCCATCGTGTTGATGCGGATGAACGCCCCCGCCAGCGCGCCGAGTACCGTCCCCAGTACCCAGTAGCTCTGGCACAGCGCGGTCACCAGCGCGAGGTAGGGCGCGCGCTCCCTTCCCTCGGGGAGTTCCGCGCCGACCAGGAGCGCGTAGGCCTCGTCGGTCAGCGCGAAGATCAGGTAGGGCTTATACGCGCCCGCGCCCCGGTACAGGTCGATCAGCGAAAGGCCGTAGACCATCTGGCGGATGTTCAGAAAGAACACCATCATGAACATCGTGAGAAGCGACGCGTTCTCCAAAAACAGGTTGACCGCCAGGAACTGGGCGGAACCCGCGTACATAAAGAGGCTCAGGGCGGCGGAAACGAAGGGTCGGTAGCCCGCCGAGGACATCAGAAAGCCAAAGGCCATGCCCAGCGGGACATAACCGAACAATACCGGCAGCGTGGCGGAGAGTGCCTTCGTCCAGAGCGTGCGCCGCATCAAAAAGCCCCCGATTCGCGCGTTTTTTCGGATTATAGCACAAACGGGCCCTCCGGGACGGCAAGTTATGGTTAATTCAACAACTGCGGCACAGGGGCAGGTTATTCGGCGGAGGAGCTTTTGTGAAGGACGCGGCTTGACACCCCGGCCCGGGCATCCTATACTGCAAGCGGAGGTGGACTCCTTGACGAGAGCCGAATATGAAACCATTGAGCGCATCATGCGCGGTTATATGCAGGACAGCGCCCACGACGCGGAACACATTTACCGGGTGCTGCGCTCGGCGCTGGCCATCGCCGAAGGGCATCCTGAGGCGGACATGGACATTCTCCTCGCCGCCTGCCTTCTGCACGACATCGGCCGTGGCGCGCAGTTTCGCGATCCGTCGGTCAGCCACGCGGATGCGGGCGCGGACATGGCCTTTAGGCACCTGATCGAACTCGGCTGGGTCAGGGCTCGGGCGGAGCGGGTATCGGCGGCGATCCGAGCCCACCGCTACCGGGGCGGCGCGCGGCCGGAGACCGTCGAAGCCAGGATTCTCTATGACGCCGACAAGCTGGACGTGGCGGGCGCGATGGGCGTCGCCAGGACGCTCGTCTATCAGGGCAAGGTGGACGCCCCCCTCTACCGGGTGGGTGAGGACGGTGAACCGCTCGACGGGCGCGAGGGTGAGCCGAGTTTCATGCATGAATACGTCTTTAAGCTGTCGAAACTGTACGACGTCTTTTATACGGCCGAGGCCGCGGAGATGGCACGCTCCAGGGCGCGGGCGGCGCGGGAATTCTATGAAAGCCTCTTGAGCGAGGCGAAGGGGGAGCGCCCGCTGAAGAACCGGCTGAACGGGGTGCTAAAGTGACGGGGCGGATCTGGCTGCGCGGCCTGCCGCCGGAAGGCGCGCGGGTGGAGCGGCTGAATCTGCCTGTCGCGGGTCTTCCAAAAGGGCTGTCGGGTGCGCGCATTCTGTTCGTCAGCGACGTGCACGCGGGCTTCACCTTCCCGGAAGCGGCCGTTGCCCGGCTGATGAAGCAGCTAGAAAACCTTGCGCCGGACTTGATCCTGTGGGGCGGAGACTTTGCCGAAACCCGCTCCCACGCCGCACGGCTGTTTGAAAAAATTGCCCGCCTCCGACCGCCGATGGGCATGGTGGGCGTGGTGGGCAACAACGACCGGCGCGCGTTTTCCGGATCGATGCACGTCTTCGAGGACATGGCGTCGAAGGCGGGCGTACGCATTCTGATAAACGGCCGCTGGACCTTGCCGGTGGACGGTGGCACGCTGACAGTTCTTGGGCTGGACGAGGATTATCTGGGCAGCCCTGACGCGGGCATTCTCGCGAAATCCAGGCGGGAGGGCGAGATGGAGATCCTCCTGTCTCACTCGCCCGCGCCGCTGGACGCGCTGCTTCGCGGCGCGCGCCCGCCGCAATTGATTCTGTGCGGCCACACCCACGGCGGGCAGGTGTGCCTCATGGGGCGAACGCTCTACGATTTCGGCTTTGACGGGGTTTGTCCCAACCAGCGCTTTTTCACCGTCCGGGGCGTCCGGCGCGAGGAGGACGCAACCGTCTTGGTTTCGGGCGGGCTGGGTTCCAGCAGGATTCCGCTTCGGATCAACTGCTCGCCGGAAATCCAGCTCATCACGCTTTCCGGCGCGCGGCCCGTCAGCGCATGAGTTTTTCGATGCCTCGAAGCGCCCTCCCCTGAACGGGAAAGGGCGCTTCAAATCGTAAGACAAGTTGATTTTTCAGGGAATCTCCAGATCCGATTCGCAGTCCTCGCCGCTCTTTGAGCAATTCTCGCAAACCATCGCGCCACACCGCGCGCACTCGGTCATCGTCCGGGCGTCGGCCGTGCGCCTGCAGTGGCCGCATTCGATCATGGACATATTTTCAACTCCTTCGCCTGTCTATTGTGCCGCGTCGGGAGAAAAAAATACGCACGCAAAAGTCTCGGCTTTTGTGTGCTGGCAAGAAGCCCCTGCAACATTTTGTCAGCGGCCTAAGTCTAAATCCTTGAATTGTCATCCGCCGGGATGTGTGCTACAATTGCGTAAGCGCCAGGCCCGCGGGGAGGGTACGAGATTGCCGGAGATCAAAACGCAGGAACCTGTCATTAGCTTGAACCAGGTGTCCAAGGTGTATACCATCGGCGCCACCAAACTGCGCGCGCTGGACGAGGTTACACTGAATATCTACTCTGGGGAATTTGCCTGCATCGTGGGCCGGTCAGGCTCGGGCAAATCGACGCTTCTAAACATGATCGCGGGGCTCGAGAAGCCCACCAAGGGACGGATTCGCGTGGCGGGCAAAGAGATCGACCGCCTGAGCGAATCCAAGCTGGTTCAGTTCAGGCTGGACAACGTGGGCTTTGTGTTTCAGCAGTTCAACCTGTTCGCGACGCATACCGCGCTGGACAACGTGGCCATGCCGCTGATGTACAAGGGCGCGCCCAGGGACATCCGCATGCGCCAGGCGCGCAAGATGCTGGAGATGGTGGGGCTGTCCTCCCACATGGCGCACATGCCCACCCAGATGTCCGGCGGCCAGCAGCAGCGCGTGGGCATCGCCCGCTCGCTGGTGACAAAGCCGAAGATCCTGTTTGCCGACGAGCCTACCGGGAACCTGGATCTTAGAACATCCCGGGAAATTCTGCGGCTGATCCGCTCTGTCTGCCGGGAGCGGGGAACCACGCTGATCATGGTCACCCACGATTCGGAGATTGCCGAATATGCCGATCGGGTCATCCGCCTTCTGGACGGGCGCGTGATCGAGGACCTAAAGCAGGAAAACCCCAAAGAAATCACGCTGGTACAGACGCTGCCCGACGGCACCGTGATCGAGATGACGGACGGCGAGACTGCGGACCAGGCGGAAAAATCCGCCGCCGCGGCCCGGGCATGAAGGAGGACTTGTCATGAACAGTCAAAGGGTACGATCGATCTTTCTCGCCATCCTGATGGCGCTGGTTTTTGTGGTGCCTGACTTTTTCCTGGCATTGGCCGAGACGTCCCCCGAGCCTACGGAGAGCGCAACCCAGGCCCCGGCGGAGACATCCGGGGGCAAAAAGACCAAGCAGTACAAAGTGAAATTCGTAGATGTTGTCACCGGAAAGGCGATCGGCAAAACCTTGCGCGTAAACGCCGGAGAGGGTGCGGCCGCGCCGGAAGCGCCCGACCATACGGACCTCGGCTTTCAGTTTTCCAGCTGGAGCCGGGACTTTTCCGCCGTCAAAAAAGACCTGACCGTCAAGGCGCTCTACGCTTCCGTCCATCGGATGGAGCTGGGCGATTTTGACGTGCCCCGGGGTTCGGCGGGCGGCAAGATGCTGATCAGCCTGCCGGTCGCGTTCAAAAACGCGCAGAGCGGCGACGCGTTCGCCTCCAACACCCTGTCAAACGGAAAGACCGCCGGGTATGACGCGAAGCGGGAGATTCCGGAGTACGATCAGGCCGCGCTTCAGTCCCAGGGGATCGAGTGGATCCGCGTCGATCTTGACCTTACGGGCACACCGCTCAAAGCAGCGAAGAGCGACCGCTCGGCGTACGTGATGCGCTCGGTCAAGGACAGCAAGAAAAAATACGGCATTGAAAACGGTCGTCCGGTCAACCGGGGCTTCGCCGTGTTCGGCAAAGTCAAGGTGAAGGACGGCGCGAAGGCCGGAAGCTATGCGCTCAAGGGCACCATCGTCTGGCGGATGAAGGGCACCAAGCTGGACAACGAAATCCCCTTTGAAATTGAAATCAAGGTCGGAAAGGCGGAAGCCAAGACTGCGGACGGCACCGCGCCGGAGAGTACCGCCGCCGCGACTTTTGCGTTTGAAGATTCCGATATTTTGGTCGCCAACCGAGTGCAGGGCGACATCGCGCCCGAGATCCACATCCTAGGGCAGACGCCTACCCCCACGCCGATGGCAACACCCGTGCCGACGCTCGCGCCGGAGGGGCTAGAAACCGCGGAACCCACCGTGACGCCGGAAGGGCTTGAAACCACGGAACCCACCGTGACGCCGGAAGGGCTTGAAACCGCCGATCCTAACGTGATACCGGAAGCGACCGAAACCGCCGAGCCCACCTTGACGCCGGGGGCGACTGAAACCGCCGATCCTAACGTGACACCGGAAGCGACCGAAACCGCTGAGCCCACCGTGATGCCGGAAGGGCTTGAAACCGCGGAACCCTCC
>JAEZTD010000128.1 GCA_023443705.1 Bacillota bacterium
CTGCGTGCGCCTGAAATCCTCACGGATTTCCGAGCGGCGCACTGACCCAAGGTATAGATAGCGCCACCAATATGCGTACTGGTGGCGCTATCCCGTTCCCGGCGTACACGCCGCCGGGAACGATTGATACCCCTACGGAGACTTTGTTGATGGTCTGAGCCGGAGCTGTAAAGTTCCGGCTTATGTACATTTACGCGGACAATTATCCCCTGAACAGCACCGAATTCACGATGCCCTCCAGCCACTCCTGCCGCCCGCTGTCCGGCCTTGCCGCCGCGCCGCTATGCTCGGCGATCGCAGCCAGCTCGGCAAGCGTCGCGCTTCCCTCCCGGATCTTCCGGCCCAGCGGGGCGTCGAAGCTCGAGTACCGCTCCTTGACGAAGCCGTCGATGCGCCCGTCCTCGATCAGCGCCGCGGCCTTGATGAGCCCCAGCGCGAAGCTGTCCATCCCCAGGATGAAGGCCATGAACATGTCCTCAGGCGTGCTGCTCGGGCGGCGGGTCTTGGCGTCAAAGTTGAAGCCGCCCGGGATGCCGCCGGCCTTCAGCACCTCGTACATGCACAGCGTGGTCTCGTAGACGTTCGACGGGAACTGGTCGGTATCCCAGCCCAGCAGGTCGTCGCCCTGGTTGGCGTCGATCGAGCCCAGCATGCCGTTCATCGCCGCGATGCGCAGATCGTGCTGGAAGGTGTGGCCAGCCAGCGTGGCGTGGTTCGCCTCGATGTTGAGCTTGAAATCCTGATCCAGCCCATACTGCCGGAGGAAGCCGATGGCGGTGGCGCCGTCGTAGTCATACTGGTGCTTCATGGGCTCCTTGGGCTTGGGCTCGATGAGGAAATTCCCGGTGAAGCCGATCGAACGGCCGTAGTCGACCGCCATGCGCATCAACCGCGCGATGTTCTCCTGTTCAAACCGCACGTCGGTGTTGAGCAGCGTCTCGTAGCCCTCTCGCCCGCCCCAGAACACGTAGCCGGTGCCGCCCAACTTTACCGTGATGTCCAGCGCCTTCTTGATCTGCGCCGCGGCGTGGACGTACACATCGACGCTGTTCGACGAGCCCGCGCCGTTCATGTAGCGGGGGTTTGAGAACAGGTTGGCGGTGCCCCATAGGCACTTGATGCCCGTTTCGTTCATCTTTTCAAGGATGTAGTCCGAAACCTGATCCAACCGGCGGTTGGTCTCCGCCAGGGTCTCCGCCTCCGGTACGAGGTCCATGTCGTGGAAGCAAAAGTACTCGATGCCCAGCTTCTGCATGAATTCAAAGCCCGCGCCGACCTTTGCCCGGGCGTGCTCCATCGTGCCGTAGTCCGCAGCGCCGAAGCGCTTGTCGGTGGTGCCCGCGCCGAACATGTCCGCGCCCAGCGCGGTCAGGTTGTGCCACCAGGCCATCGCGAACTTCAGGTGTTCCCGCATGGGCTTGCCGAGGATCATGCGGTCCGGGTCATAGTATTTGAACGAGAGCGCGTCCTTCGAATCGGGGCCCGCGTAGGCCACCTTTCCGAGATTCTTAAAGATTTCAGCCATACTATAATACCTCCTCTGTTTGCTGCGCGGTTTCCGTCGTCGTCGTCGCGCACCGTCGGCGCGTGGCCGCGGGCGATCGGTTGACGGAAGCCTGCGCATGTTCTGAAGCGCTTTCCGGCATCAACGGCCGTTGCGCCTTTCAAGGAATACTTAACCCGATTTTGCGCGTCTCACGCGCGTTAAGCCGGGCCTTTATGCGGGCGCGAAGACTCTCGGCATAAGTATCTGGCACTAAATCCCCGCAAGGTTCAGGCTTTAATGTCCCGCCTTCCAAAGCGCAGGTACGCGCTGGCCGTCAGCGCCACCGTCAGCGCGAGGCACAGTGCGACATAGCTTGGATCAAGCCCTTCCCCCAGCCCGATGATGCGCCGGGCGTCGAAGTACTTGAAAGGCGTAAACGCCCGGAGTGCGCCAAGTCTTCCGCTGACATCGCTGGCAATGGACAGAAAGTACGTCGCCAGCATGCAACCGGTGGCGATGCCGGCCGCTGCGCCCGCCTTCGTCGTAAGCGCCGCGGCCGCGATCCCCAGCGAAAGGTACGCCAATTGAAGAAGGAACAGCCCTCCCATGAGCGGCGCGAGGGTTCCGCCCATGTCCTCGCCGCCAAAAGTCCGAATGAGCGCGGCGGACGCGCCCCAGGTGACCAGGTTGAAGACGGCGGCGGCGGTCAACGAGGACAGGGCTTTCGCCGTCAGGATGCCCCATCGCGGCATGGGCTTTACGTACAAAAACTCTGCCGTCTTGTCCCGTTCTTCTTTGGACACCACCACGGCGCCCAGCATCGACGCGTGCACCGCCGCCATCAGCGCGAGGTATGGGTACATCATGCCGTAGAAGCCGCTGGCTTTCGTAAAGTCCAGATATCCAATGCCCAGCAGATCCTGAAGCGCCTGCGGAAGCTCATAGAGCATCTTCATCGAAGCCGGATCGACCGCAAACACCGAGAATTTCTGCATCGACGCCGCAAGGAACAAACTCATCCCCAAGCACCAGAAAACAAGCGATTTCAGACCCGCGCGCATTTCCCTTCGATATATGTTCACGCCCAGCGCCTCCATTACGCGCGTACATCCCGCCGGATGTAGACAGCCATGCCTGCGAAAACACAAAACGCAACCACCAGCGCCCATGCCAGGACAAAGGCCGGCTTGTAGGATGCCGTCATCAGGATGTGGTAGGTATCAAAGTACTTGAATGGCGACAGGAAGTAGAGCGCCTGCCGCTCCAGCATCGCCGCCACAGCCCCCATGATGAAGAATGCGGATACCGCGCTGAGCGCCGCCGGAAGCGCAGACCGTATTTTCGGCACCGCCGCCGACGCGAGAAATCCCATCGCAAGGAACATTCCCTGCACCAGGAAGAACGAAAGCGACATCAGAAAAAACGGGCGCATGGCAAACGGGGCATAGGGCGACGCGCACAAATACGCGGTCAGCATATAGACGCCGCTCGTCAGGGCCACGCAGCTCAGCGCCGCCAGGAACTTTGCGGCCGATATGACGAGCCGGGAGACCGGCTTGGTCAGAAGGAAGTCCGCCGTCCGCCGCGTCGTCTCCTTGGAGAGCGCGGTAAGTCCCAGCGTCATCGCCTGCACCGAGCCGGTCAGTGTCAGAAACGTCACGATGAACGAATAGAACCCATTGACGCTGCCGATTTGATCTAGGTACAAGCCGAAGGCCAGTTGGATCATCAGCGGGTAGTTTTTCAGCGCGTCCCCGATGGCAGCGGCATTCCCCGAGAAAGCCGGGTACACCGCGAACATGAAGAATGTGGCGACGGCAAGCGACAGGCTCCAGACAAACGTGCTCCTGAGGGCCGCCTGCATCTCGCGAAGGTAAATGTTCATCGTCGCGCCCTCCTCACTCGTAGTAATGCAGGAAGATCTCTTCAAGGTCCGGCTCCGCGATGGCCACGTTCGTGAGCTCCAGCGAAGCAAGCCTTGCAAGGAGCGGGCCCACGGCGCCGCGGTAGATGAAGCTGGCCGAATTGCCGCTGAGATCAAGGTTCGCAACGCCATCCATTCTGAGCGCCGCCGGGTCGAGCGGCGCAAAAGCCTCCAGAGACACCTTTTTGTAGCTGTTCTCTCGCAGCGCGCCGATGTCGCCATCCTGTATGATGCGACCTTCCTTGATGATCGCGACGCGGCTGCACAGCTTCTGCACTTCGCTTAGGATGTGCGAAGAGAACACGACCGTCGCGCCCCGGGCGTTTTCCTCCCGAAGAATTTCGAAAAACCGCTGCTGCATCAATGGGTCGAGCCCGGCGCTGGGCTCGTCGAGAATGATGAGCCGCGGCGCGTGCAGGAGCGCCTGTACGATGCCTACTTTCTTGCGGTTGCCGAAGGACAGGTCGTCGATCTTCTTTTTCAGGTCAAGCTCCAGCGCTTCGGAAAGGGCTTTGATTCTGGCCGTGCAGTCCTTTCTGTAGAAGCTGGCGGCGTAACGCAGAAGCTCGCCCACCCGCATGCCGTCATAATAGAACACCTCGCTGGGCAGGTAGCCCACCTCACGGGCAATTTCCGGCGCGCGCTTGATTGCGTCCATTCCGAAGATGGCCGCGCTGCCCGACGTAGGCCGAATCAGCGCCAGAAGCGCGCGGATGGTCGTGGACTTTCCCGCGCCGTTGGGCCCGATGAAGCCGAAAAACGCTCCCTCCTCCACGGTGAAGCTGACGTCTTCAATGCCCCTAGACGCGCCGTAGTACTTTTTCAGATTCTTCACTTCTATGATGTTCATCGACTTGCACCCCTTCATCAATCCTCTCCGGCCGGTAGAAACTCCGCTTCAGAAACGCGGCATATCCGTCCGCCGCTTTCAGCATCGCCCCGTAATCCATCGCCGCGCCGCTTCGGCGGTACGGCTCCATGAGCGCGGCCCCAAAGCCCTCATAGGCCCACGCGATGGTCTTGATGGTCATGCCCATGTCCAGATCCTCGCGGAAGGCGGTCGTGTCAATGCCTTCGAATGCCTTCTGGAAATTCGCCATGAGCAGATCATGGTTGCGTTCCTCGAGCGCGCCGTGAACCGCCTCCGATTCCTCCAGATACGCCGCCCTGAGAAACTCCATCATGCCGGGGTGCATTTCAGTCAGCCTTATCTTGATCCGCTGGATCGCGCCCAGGCGAGAAAAGATGTCGCCGTCGGAAAAATCCACCTCTTGAAAAATCTCCCGAGTGATGCGCTCGACGCTTGCGTCGTACAGGTACAGATAGAGCTTTTTTTTACTTCCAAAATAGTGAAACAGGAGGCCTTTGGCAATGCCCGCCTCCTCCACGATGCGGTTGGTGGAGGCATGGTCGTAGCCCTTCAAGGCAAACTCGCGCATTGCGGCATACTCCATGCGCTGCCGCTTTCCCGCCTCCAGCGCTTCAAGCCGCTTTTCCAATCGCTCATCTCCGCTTACCATTGTTTTACGCCGCAATTATAGCGCGATTGACCACTGCGGTCAATGCCTATTGAAAAATTAGCGCCCGGCGTTGCCGCTGGGCGCAAGATGAATGCATGTACCAATAGATGCCACTAACGAACCAGCACGTTTGCAACCTCACCGGCGGGCATGGGTCTGAAGTACAAAAACCCCTGTGCCTCGTCGCACTTTCGCCGTTTCAGGAAATCCCTCTGCGCGTTTGTTTCGACGCCCTCGGCGATGACCGAGATGTTCAGGCTCCGGGCGAGATTGATAATTACCCTGGCAATGGCCTGGTCTTTCTGGCTGGTCTCGATGCCCTGCACAAACTGCATGTCCATCTTGATCCGGTCGATCGTCAGAAGCTTCAGCCGGCTGAGCGAGGAGTATTCGGTGCCGAAGTTGTCGATGGCGATGGTGACGCCCAGCGCCCGGAGCCGCCGAAGAACCTCCACGACCTCATCGGTATTGACGCTGGCTACGTCTTCGGTGATCTCGAGCTCCAGAAACTCCGGCGCAAGCCCTGTTCTTCCCAATGTCGCCTGCACCAGTGCGACAAAAGCGGGGTTGGTCAGCTGCTGCGCCGAGATGTTGACGGCGATCCGAAGCCGGTCGTGCCCCTGCGCCTGCCACTCGGCGTTCTGCGCGCAGGCCGTCATCAGCATCCACTCACCGATCTGGTAGATCAGGCCGGTTTGTTCCGCAAGGGGGATGAACACGCCGGGCTCGATCAGTTCCTCGCCAGGCAACCGCCAGCGGATGAGCGCTTCCATCCCGATGATCTTCTCGGTGGCGAGGTTGATCTGCGGCTGATAATAGAGCTCGAATTGATTGTTCTCAAGCGCCCGGTAGAGGAGGTTTGTCAGCCGCATCCGGGAACGCGCCTCATCCTTCATCTCCTGGGAGCACAGCGCATACTGGCCCTTGCCGGTGGCCTTCGCGCTGTACATGGCAGTATCCGCGTGCTTTATCAGAGCCTCCGCTTCGCGTCCGTCCTCCGGGTACAGCGCGAGGCCCCCGCTGACGGATACAAAGAACTCCTGGCCATCCATGACGATGGGCTTCTGGATGACCTCCATGATCCTGTCCATGATGCAGCGAAGCTCTTCCTGATTGTGGATATGGTTGAGCAGCAGGATGAACTCGTCTCCGCCGAAGCGGGCGAGCATGTCGCTGGCGCGCGCCGCACGGCTCAGGATATGCGCGGCTTCCGACAGAAACCGGTCTCCCTGGTCGTGCCCCATCGTGTCGTTGACTGCCTTGAAGGAATCCAGGTCCATAAACGCGATGCCCAGTTTCCATCCTCCGGACTCCGCCGCGCGAATCGCCTGCCCCAGCCGCTCCCTAAAAAGAATGCGGTTGGGTAGCCCCGTAAGCTGATCGTAATAGGCCATCTGGCTCAGTTCCTGCTCGCTCTCCGCGATGGTCACAGCGTCTGAGACGATGCCCGAAACGATCTCCAGAAACGCCGGCGGCGCGTAGTTCCATTTGCGCATGGGTTGACCG
>JAEZTD010000197.1 GCA_023443705.1 Bacillota bacterium
TATTCGGAGAAGGGGCAGATCCATATCGACGTTGAAAAGCTCAAGGCAGCGATTGAGAGCGACGCCCAGAAGGTGCTCTCCGCGTTTACGCAGAAGAGCAGCATCAGCTACTCTGCGTACTCGACCACCGAGCAGCAGTCGCAGCGATTCTCCGAATCGGGCGTTCTGTGGAGGATCTCCGACATCCTGTCCAAGAACCTTGCGACGGTGGGCAGGAAGGGCGCGCTGATCACGCTGGTCGGCAGCCCGAACAGCACCTTGAAAAACTCCGACTATGCGAAGCGAATCAGCAACATGGAGGAAAAAATAGAGCTTATGAAAGAGAAGCTTGTAGACGAAGAGGATCGCTATTGGTCCAGGTTTACCGCGATGGAAGAGGCGCTGTCTAATTTGCAGTCGCAGAGCGGATGGATTTCGAGCATGCTGGGCGGCAGCAGCAAGTAACTGAAGGAGTGAACGGCGATTGACCCTTGCAAACCAGTACATGAAGTACATGAGCCAGTCGGTGAACGCCTCTACGCCCGGCGAACAGATCGTCATGCTCTTTGCGCATGCGGCGCTCAAGCTGACGAAGGCGATCCAGTCGATTGACGCCAAGGACGTGCCCGGCGCCCACAACGCCATCGTGCGCGCCCAGAACATCTATCAGTTCCTGTCCGATAACCTGGACATGCGCTATGAGATTTCCAAGAACCTCTATGCGCTCTACCAGTTCGCCATCGACGAATTGACTACCGCCAACATCAAAAAGGACCCCGCCATCCTCCGCCAAATTCTGAAGATGACGCGGGAGTTCGAGGAAACCTGGAGACAGGCGGATCTCAAGACCCGCCTTGAGAGAGCGGCAAGGTGAGATCAATGCAGAGTGACATCCTTCAGAAAATTGAAACGATGTCCCGACAGCGTTTGAACATGATCAAGCAGTTCAGCGCGCTGTCCGCCAGCGCGCTCCAGTGCCTGGACGGTGGGGATGTCGAGGAGTTTGCGCACAGCGTCGAGGCTTCCGGCGCGCTGATTCAAAGGATAGACGATCTCAGCGCCACGATGGAGGCCCATGTGTCGCAGCTGGGAAGCGCCAGCGCGGCCACGGTTCGTGCTGTGTTCGCCTCGGGCGAAGAAAGCGCCGCCTACCCGGAATGGTGCGCGTCATTGGCCTACGACAGCGCGAACATGAAAAAAATCCTCAAAAATTGCGCCACCCTGAACGGAAAGATGGAAGCCCGCGCACGGGTCGTCAGTTCGGAGATCCGGGATCAGCTCAACCGCATCCGGATGAACCGAAAGATTCACAACCGATACGCGGCGCACAGCGCGACGGCGGGAATGCACATCAATTACAGATTGAAATAGCGATTGCTCGCAGAACCGGGGAGGTTAGGCGATGGACATATCCACGCTTTTAGGTTTTATCGTTGGATTCGGCTCCATCTACATCGGCTACACGATGGATGGCGGCGACGTAGGCTCGCTCATGATGCTCAGCGCCATCATCATCGTGTTGGGCGGATCGATTGGCGGCCTTTTCATGTCCTATGGGCTGAAGGATATTGCCAAGCTGCCCAAGCTGTTTGTTGAGGTCTTGATTCTGCCCAAGGCCACTGTTTCGGGCACCATTGAGTATCTGGTGCTCCTGGCCACCAGGGCGCGACAGGGCGGACTTTTGAACCTTGAAAAAGAAATCAATACCGTAGATCCCAAGAAGCCTGTGGATCCGTTTATAAAACGCGGCGTCCTGATGGTGGTGGATGGCACGGATTCTGACAAGATCAGCGACATCCTTCAAAACGACATCTATATCTACGAGACCAGCAGATCCATCGGCATTTCCATGTTCGACGCGCTGGGCGCGTACGCGCCGACGTTCGGCATGGTCGGCACGATTGTCGGCTTGATCATGATGCTGAGCGCGGGCATGGGCAACCCGGACGAGCTTACAAAGGCCATCGGCGTCGCGTTTATCACAACGCTGTACGGCGTTTTGCTGGCCAACCTGTTCTTCGTGCCCTGCGCTTCAAAGCTGCGCAACCGCATGTCCATGTATCGGCTGGAAAAAGAGATGGTCATTGAAGCCGTGTGCGCCATCCGCAACGGCATCAACCCCAGGCTCCTTCAAGAACAGCTCTCCTCCTACTACATACTTGAACCTGGGAAAGCAAAGAAGGGGGCCGAGAAGGCGGACAATGTTCGCAGCATGAAGGGCGGCAAGGGGAAGGCGGCCTGAGCAACGTTCCGCACTTCCCGCGAGGGCGACGGCCGGATGAAATTTGTTGAAGAGGTTGACACGATATGGCCAGAAGAGCGCCCCCAGAGGTTAAAATTGATGCCAACAGATGGCTGACTACCTACGCGGATCTGATGAACAACCTTCTGGTCATGTTCATCATGCTCTACGCCATCAGCGTCATTGATCTTACAAAATACGAAAGACTTGCCATCAGTTTTACCAATACGTTTGGGGGCATCCAAAGCTCCGAGACAGCACCCAATACGGGCAATATAACGATCGATGAAATCACTTTGGAGCAGATTGACGCACTGGCGGGGAGCACAACGCCCCAACCAGGCGCTGGCGTTGTGACGAGCAGCCCGGAACCGTCGCTTGTGCCCGAGCAGACGCCGGCCGAAACGACGGAGCCTACGCCCAGCGCGTCTCCCACGGCGGATCCCGCCAGCAATGTCTCGGAAGACGAGGGGGAGGAGGAATACGACGAACTGGTCGCCCGCATATCCGCCCTTTTGAAGGAAAACGGCTATGACAATCACATCACCGTCGAAAAAAGCGGCGACTACATCTACCTGCGCTTCCGCGAAGGCATCCTCTTCCTCTCGGATCAGGCGGTCATGAAGGAAGGCGCGAAGCCCGTCCTGCTAAAAATCAGTGAGGTCATTATGGACTCTTATGGTTTGATCAGCAACATCGACATCAGCGGGCACACCGCCCGGATCCCCTACGATCTGCCCAGCAAGGACAACTTGTTTTCGTGGGAGCTTTCGACCAACCGGGCGCTGACGGTGCTTGAGTACCTCGTCCGCCAATGCGATATGCCGCAGGAAAAGCTGTCTGTCACCGGCTATTCCAGCAACCAGCTTTACGTTCAGGGAAATTCCGAAGAGTACTGGGCGCAGAACCGGCGCGTCGAGATACGGCTTTCGAAGGCAAAGAGCCAACCTGCCTCGAAGACGGCACCGGAAAAGAGATCAACATCCTCCTAAGGATTGCGCCAGCAGTGTTTCAGCCGATTGGTTTTTCGATGGGCAGCGCGGTTGTCAATTCAGAAATCGTCGCACCTACGCCGAGGGCAACCAGCGACATCGGCGATACGGATTTTACTTTGCGCGTAATCTTCGCCTCATCATCGCAGTCATCGCCGTTCCCAGCAGCTCTCTTGGCTTGAAGCTGCACTTTGCTCCTTGACAGCATGAACCCGACCACAATAAGTAGGCAATGCCGAGGATCAGTTCGGCGGTGATTAAAACCTGCCCATGTTTCTCCATCAGCGCTTCCCAGGAGCTCCGGATAAAAGCGGCCAGTCCAAAGTACGCCAAGAATCCACCGATCAGGTTGGTGACTCCGGTTGCCAAAATAATCACCAGATGTGCTTCGGCTTTTTCACCATGCCCTGCAAGACAAATTGCTGTGTGATGGCGACCGGATTAAGGCTGTCCGCCGCGCTTGTCAAAATCGTTGGTACCAATAATCCCCACATGGTTAGGTGCCTCTCTTTCTATGAAAAAGCCCAGGAGTATTTCAAAATACTCCTGGGCTCAAGGCATCGAAAAACCCCATGGTTTTTTCGATGCGAAGGAAGGAATGCTGCGTGCGCCTGAAATCCTCACGGATTTCCGTGCGACGCACTGACCCAAGGTATAGATAGCGCCACCAATATGCGTACTGGTGGCGCTATCCCGTTCCCGGCGTACACGCCGCCGGGAACGATTGAAACCCCTGCGGAGACTTTGTTGATGGTCTGAGCCCAGGAATATTTCAAAATACTCCTGAGCTTTTATACCAATCCGAAACATTAATTCTTCGTCGGGCCGGATCTTTTCGCCGAGAACTGTATCGCCTTCCGCTCGACGTAGCCTGCATTTCACGCCAAAGGCGTATCCCGCAGGGACGCCTCGCTCCGGCTCCTTGTTTTCAATCGGAAATTTCTCGACCCTTTGGAATAATTAATATTCCTGCTTGGTATTATCCCGCCGTGTACACAATCCGACATTGTGCGTTTTCTCTCGGTCCAGACCAACAAATCCGCTGCGGAACCCTAGAAAACCAGTGCTATTCAAATGTGAACGATGCTATATTAGGGCCTGCTGAAAAACCTGAAATCCATTGAAAACACTGGAGAAACCGCGTGATTCATGGTATACTGAACACATAAGAAGC
This sequence comes from Bacillota bacterium, assembly GCA_023443705.1. GTDB lineage: Bacteria > Bacillota > Clostridia > Christensenellales > Aristaeellaceae > JAEZHK01. The sequence goes on from JAEZTD010000197.1 coordinate 4,388, forward strand.
CAGTCAAAATCATGTGTTTGGGGTATCTGATGTACAGAAAACGTGACAAAGCACAGCTCTCAATGGATGAGTTCTACCTTCCCTTTGGAGATGGTCTGGATGCGAATAACCGCTGGGTAAAGATTGCCGGGATCATCCCTTGGGACTTCATTGAGGAGGAGTATGCCAGGAACTTCTCTGAGGATTCAGGCCGCCCTTCAATTCCCTCGCGTATCGCCTTTGGCGCGTCATTCATCAAGGAACAAGAGAACCTGACGGATGAAGGGACAGTCGCCTATCTGTGCGAGAACCCTTATGCGCAGTATCTGGTGGGGCTGAAAGCGTTCCGCCAGGAACCGCTCTTTGACGCTTCCATGATGGTGCATTTCCGCAAACGCTTCACGCCCGAACTGCTGCAGCGCGTCAACGAACTCATGTATGAACGGGCGTATCCGAGCGATGAAAGCAAGCCTGACGACAAGGATGAACCACCGCAGGGCGGCGGCGGGAACAAAGGTGTCCTGATCCTGGACGCGACGGTTGCACCGGCAGACATCAAATACCCGACAGATCTGGGTTTGGTGAATGATTGCCGGGAGAACACGGAGAAGATCATTGAGAAGCTGTGGGCGTTCAGCAGCAAGACGGGGCACAAGACGGCGTACAACCGCAGGAAAGCCCGGCGGAACTACCTCAAAGTGGCCAAACAGCGCAGGGCCAAGCTGAAAGCGACCAGGCGCGCTATTGGAGAACAACTGGACTATGTCGGAAAGAATCTCGAAACACTGAGCCGGCTGAAGGCAGAAGTTGGTGAGGAAAGACTGAGCTCTGCAGACAAAAAACGGCTTGAAACCATTGGAAAAGTGTATGAGCAGCAGCGCGTCATGCACGATACGGGAACCCGAATTTGCCCCGACAGGATCGTCAGCCTGCGCCAGCCGCATGTACGCTGCATCGTTCGGGGCAAAGCAGGCAGGCCTTACGAGTTCGGACAGAAGCTGCACCTGTCAGTGGTCAATGGGTTTACATTCATCGAAGACCAGTCATATGACAACTACAACGAGGGGATAAGGCTTCAGGCATCAGCTGAACGATACAAGGAACGCTTTGGTCACTACCCTGAAGCGATTCTGGCAGACACCATCTACCGCAACCGGGAGAACAGAGCCTTCTGCAAGGAGCACGGCATCCGCCTATCGGGTCCGAAGCTTGGACGGCCAAGGAAGGATGGATCTGACGAAAACGACGCTCAGGCCTATCAAGACAGCTGTGATCGCAATATGGTAGAGGGCCGCAACGGAATCGGCAAACGTCGCTATGGTCTGGATCTGATCATGGCCTACCTGGCTGAGACTGGAAAGACGGAAGCGGCGTTTATCATCCTGGCAATGAATGTTGCGCACCTGCTGCGCCTCATTTTTGCCCTTCTTTGGAATAGGCTGAAATGTGTCGGTTGGACTGGAAAACCATTCAGAATGGCTCAAGTAACTGCGTGAAACAATGCTTGCAGCATGATTCGCCTTTTTCAGTAGGCCCTATATTACCAAAAACCGAGGGAGCTGTCTACGGGCTTCGCATTAACGCAAAAAGCCGCTGGGAGCAGATAAGCGCTGTGAAGACTTCATTGCTGCGTGGGAGGACAGAAAAGTGGCCGCCCTTTTGCTTGCTTTCTACCGTTTGGAGAGGTACTGAACCAGCTCGCCCGGAATGGCGTCCAGGCTCAGTTGTTTGGATACCGCACCCATATCGTAGGCGGCCTTGGGCATGCCGTACACCACGCTGCTCTTCTCATCCTGGCCGATAGTATACGCGCCGCCTCTGCGCATGCTGAGGAGGCCACGTGCGCCGTCCTGCCCCATACCGGTCAACAGGACGGCTACCGCCCTGTCGCCGCAGGCTTTGGCCATCGATTCGAACAGCACATCCACCGACGGGCAGTGACCGCTCACCTTCTCGCCTTCGGACACCTCGGCCTTGTACCGGTCGCCCACCTTGCGAAGCTGCATGTGTTTGTCGCCAGGCGCAATCAGGACGGTTCCGGGCTCCAAGAAGTCGCCTGTCGCGGCCTCTTTGACGTTCAGCGCGGTCTGGGCATTCATTCTTTGCGCAAACATGGTGGAGAAGACGGGGGGGATATGCTGCACGATGACGATGCCGGGAATGTTGGCGGGAAGCGCCCTGAGCACGCGGTAGATCGCCTCTGTGCCGCCCGTGGAAGCGCCGATGCCGATGACCCTGGTGGTATCAAACTGCGCTGTTGCGACCTTTTCCTCCGTCTGCACGCTGGTCCTGCGCCGCACCTGCACCTTGGAGGCGATGACGATCTTGGCGATGAGGTCGCTGATCAGGCCCTCGATGCCCTTGGAGGAGCGGTCGTCTGGCTTGCTCACAAACTCCACCGCGCCGGCGTTCATTGCGTCGAACACCGCATCGGACACGCTGGAAACCACGATAACCGGGATGGGGTATTGCGAAAGCAGTCGGCGGATGAACTCGATGCCGTTCATCCGGGGCATTTCAATGTCGCAGGTGATGATGTCGGGATTGGTTTCCAGGATCTTGTCCCGCGCTTCGAAGGCGTTGGACGCCTTTGCGACCACCTCAATGCGCGGATCGGCCGCGAGCCCGCGGGAGAGAACCTCCCGGAAAACCACTGAATCGTCTACGATCAGAACCCTGATTTTTTTTGGCTGTATCATAATTGTCCTCGCTTGTCAAAGTGCCGCGGTTCAGAGCTTCCGGTAGACCGCCGGCAGTACGTACTTGTAGTTCGATTTGGAGCGGTCGATGGCTTCCGAATGCCCGATGAACAGGTAGCCGCCCGGCTCGGTCATGTCGTACATTTTCTGAATGATGGCGTTACGTGTATCGGCGTCAAAGTAGATCATCACATTCCGGCAGAAAATGACATGGAACTTTCGCTTAAACGGGTAGGCGGTGTCGATCAGGTTAAAGCGCCGGAAGATGACCTCCTGTTTGATGCGGTCTACGATTTCATACCGTCCGTCCGGCAGGCGCTTGAAGTAGCTCTGCTTCCAAAGGGCGGGGAGGGGATCAATGCGCTCCTGGGCATAGACGCCCCGCACGCCTTCCCGGAGAACTTTATCGGAAAGGTCGGTCGCCAGCACCTTGCAGTCCCACCGGGACTTGTTGATGTCAAAGAATTCGTCCAGGATCATGGCGAGCGTGTAGGGTTCCTCGCCGCTGGAGCAGGCCGCGCTCCAGATGCGAAGGTCCCTGTCCGTCACAGTCTTCTGCAGATAGGGGAGCACGGTGTCCCGAAGCAAACTGAAGTGCGCGGGTTCCCGCATGAAATAGGTGTGGTTGGTCGTGATGCGGTCCACCAGCGCCGCAACGGAGGCGCCGCTGGTGTCCGCGATCAGCGAATTGTAGTATTCCGTAAAGTTTTTTCGCCCTGACTGCGCGAGCACCCCTGCAAGCCTGCTGGTGAGCAGTGCCTGCTTGGAATCTTTAAGCGAGATGCCGCTTACCTTATAGATCAACGCAGAGAGCTTGTGGTACTCGGCTTCCGTCATTTCGGGCATGGCTTGGGCCATGAGCGGGCTGTTGGGCATGATTATGTCCAATGTCTGACATCCTTTCGGACGAGGGGCTAATACTTCCCGAACTCACGGTCGCTCAGCGAAACTTGGGATTGCCTTGCGGGAGGCGCGGACAGGTCGTCTTCCTCGCCCAGCGAGATCTTTGTGGGGCGGATCGGAGTCTTGGGTTTATTCCCTTCGCCCAGCGGCGTTTTGGCCGGACGGGCGGAGGCCTTGGGCTTGTCCCCTTCGCCCAGCGAGATCTTTGCGGGGCGCGCGGACGTCTTGGGCTTGTCTTCTTCGCCCAAAGAAATCTTCGTGGGGCGGGCAAAAGCCGCGCTTACGACAGTTGACGCAGCCGACCGGATGGATTCCGGTACAACCTCGTCCCTTGCCGGCCTGATTACGGGCGCCGCTTTTGCCGGCTTGGCTTGAGTGGTTTTCGAGGGCCTGTGCCATGCTTCGGCTACGGTTTTCTTTGAGACGGGAACGGTTGGGGATGCGGAGGGCGTGGGACGCCCCACGGCGTTCAGTGCCTTGGGAACTTCCAGCGAGCAGGTTGAAGCTGGGGCATCGCTCGTGTAAGGCGCTTCCAGCGACACATCCGCTCGCTTCAGCGTGAAGCCCGACACCTGTTGGCGAAGCGCGTCGGCCTGTGCGGTAAGCTGTCTGGAGGCTGCCGCGGACTGCTGCGAGGAGGCGGAGATCGACTGAACCACCTTTGAGATCTGCAAGAGCCCCTGATTGATCTGCTCGATGCCGGAGGACTGCTCGCCGGAGGAGACGGAAATGCCGTTCACCAGCGCCGCAACCCGGCTGACCTCCGAGACGATTTTTTCAAGAGCCTCCGCCGTTTCCCGGGCAAGTTTGGAACCACCCAAAACGCTCTTGGAGGAGCCTTCGATCAGTCCTGACGTTTCCTTTGCGGCGGCGGCGGATTTTGCCGCCAGGTTGCGAACCTCTTCGGCCACAACCGCAAAGCCCTTGCCGTGCTCGCCAGCCCGGGCGGCTTCCACCGCGGCGTTGAGCGCCAAAATGTTGGTCTGGAACGCGATGTCGTCGATCACCTTGATGATCCGGGTGATGTTGGCGGAGGACTGATCGATCTCGTCCATCGCCTTGAGCATGTTGCCCATCTTTTCATTGCCGCGCTCGGCCAGGCCCCGGGCGGTGTTTGCGAGTTCGTTGGCCTCGCTGGCGCTCGACGCGTTCATGCGGGTCTGGGAAGCGAGCTGTTCTACCGAGGCGGAAAGCTCTTCCAGCGCGCTGGCCTGCTCGGTGCTGCCCTGAGCCAGGTGCATGCCGGAGTCCGCGATCTGCCTGGACCCCGCCGCCACCTGCTCGCTGGCGGTATAAATGCTTCGGAGGATGTTGCTCATGTTGACGGCGATGGCGCTGAAGGAGCGGGCGAGCACGCCCATTTCGTTCTTTGCGCGCACATTGGGCTCCACATCCAGATTGCCCGTGGAGAACTTTTCCGCAGCCTGCGTCAGTTTGAGGATGGGCCTGTGCAGGCGGTTCGCAATCATGAGCGCGGCCAGTGCGCTGATGAGCGCCAGGATGATCGCCGCGAGCAGAAGGACCTGCTGCAGCCGATCGATCCCTTCAAACACTTCGGCTCTGGGCGCGGTCAGCGACATGCTCCAATGGGTGCCTTCGATGGGCGCATAGCTGGCGTACTTGGTCACGCCCTTGTAGGTGTATTCGCCAATTCCGGTCTGGCCTTCGAGCATCAGCCGCATCATGTCCGCCAGACCCTTCTGCTCCGGATCCTTCTCGGCCTTCTCAAAGGTGCGGTCCTGTGTGCGCACCATCTCGCGGTCGGGATGGGCGAGCATCACGCCCTCGTCGTCGATGATGAAGGCATAGCCGGTCTTGGCGTAGGTGATTCCTGAGATCATGTCGCTGAGGTGGTACCCGTCGACCATCATCATCAGAACGCCCTCGTTCTGGCCGGCAGAGGTTATGATGGGCAGTGAGTAGGTCATAACGATCTGATCTGAGCCTTCCACCGGGGCAGGACTCGACACCCACCGCTCTCCCGCCATCGCCTTGAGGTAGTTCGCGTTTTCCGACACGTCCGTCGTCGCGCCGGTGCCGTCGAAGGCGATGCCGTCCTTGCCCGCGAACATGAGGTTCAGATACCCGCCGGCCGCGCGCTGTTTGAACAGAAGCACCCGGATCTGGTTCTGGTTCATGCTCGCCGCTTCAAAGAGGCTGTCCGCCGCGATGATCTCCAGCGCGCTGTAGTAATCCTGGACCCGCTCCTTAACCTGCGCCGCGCCCTGCTTTGTGACGGTGGAGAGCGACGATTCCATCTGTTCCGAGATGGCGGATTGCGAAAGATTCATCGCCGCAACATAGAACGCGGCACAGATGAGGATGCTCAGTCCCAAGACGGCCGCCAGCAACTCCACGCGGATGCTTCTCAAGCCGTTCCTTTTCACGTCGGTCACCCCTCTTTACGCATCGTTGCCTGTTTCAGCCCCGGACGCTTCCGCGTGGAAAGCCCCCTCGAAATCCTCGTCGGCTACCAACTTTTCAAAGTCCAGAAGCAGTTTGATTTCCTGCTCGACTTTGCCGATCGACTTGATGTATCGATTGCTGGTGCCATTGATCTTGGGCGGCGGTGCGATGTTCTCGTCGGCCAGCTGAACCACTTCGCACACGCTGTCCACGATGAGTCCAACGCACAGGCTGTCGGTGCGGGCGACGATGACGCAGGTGCGCTCGTTGTAGGGGATTTCGGGCTTGCCAAAGCGCAGCCGGACGTCCATGACCGGGATGATCTCGCCGCGCAGGTTGATGATGCCCTTGACGTAGTGTCGAACCTCCGGCAGCGTTGCGATGGGCTGCATCTGGATGATGTCGGTGATGAAGCTGATTTCCATGCCGTAGCATTCTTCGTCCAGCATGAAGGTGAGGTATTTGCCGTGCAGGGTATCTTCCGCGGCGGGGATAAATTCCGTCGAAATTTCGCTCATGCCTAAACTCCTCCTTCGACCGCGCTGTTGATGTTGGTTTCAACCAGCCAGCCCGCGTCCAGAATCAGGCTGATGCTGCCGTCGCCCAGCAGCGTCAGGCCGGAGAGGCAGCGGGAGAGCGGCGTCTTCTTGAGGTAGGTGGGCAGCGCCTTGACGACGACCTGCTGACGGCCCACCAGCTTGTCCACAAAGACACAGCGCTTTTTTCCGTCCTGCTCCACCATCATCAGGATGCCGTCCGGCAGCTTGGTCACCTGCGGCTCGATGCCCCATTGCCGGTGCAGGCGGAGTACCGCGTAGCATTCGCCGCGAACCATGATCATTTCATTGCCCTCCGTGTCGCGGATAATGTCCTCCGTGCGGGGCTTGAAGGATTCGCAGATCGCGGAGATCGGTACCGTCAGCCGCGTGTCGCCCACGCAGACGTTCATGCCGTCCAGGATCGCAATGGTCAGCGGGATCTTCAGCAGCACGTTCATGCCCTTGCCCGGTTCGCTCTCGATGGAGACGGAGCCGCCGATCGCGGAAATGTTCTGCATGACCACGTCCATGCCCACGCCGCGCCCGGAGAATTCGGTCACCTTCTCTTTGGTAGAGAAGCCGGGCATGAAGATCATGTTGTAGACTTCGCGGTCCGTATAGTCGTTTTCGGGCTTGACAAGGAGGTTGTTCGCGCGGGCGCGGGTGAGGATCTTCTCCCGGTTCAGGCCACGGCCGTCGTCCCGGATCGAGATCAGCACGTTGCCGCCGGCGTTCTGCGCTTCCAGCGTCACGGAGGCGGTCGGGCTCTTGCCCGCCTTTGCGCGGTCTTCGTTGGTCTCGATGCCGTGGTCGATGGAATTTCGCACCAGGTGGATCAGCGGATCGGCGATGTGCTCAATCACATTCTTGTCCACGCTGGTGTCCTCACCGATCAGCGTAAGCCGCACGTCCTTGTTCAGCGCATTGGACATGTCGCGGACGATCCGGTGCATCCGATGGAAGGTGGCGGACAACGGCACCAATCGCATCGACATGACCAGTTCCTGCATTTCAGCGACAATCTTGCTCAGGTGGGCGGCCGACTTCTGGAAATCCGCCACTTCCAACCCTACGATCTCCGGATTCTCCACGACCATGGTCTTGGCGATCACCAATTCGCCCATCAGGTCCATCATCATGTCGAGCTTGTTGACGCTGACGGAGATGATCGACTGGGGCTGCTGATGATACTGGGCGACGGAATCCGGGCGAGGCTCACCTCTTTTTGAAGCGGTGTCGCCGACTGGAGAGGCGGCGTCCGAAGCGCCCGAAGCGGCCGCAGCCGCCGGGGCGTGGACCGGCTCCACGGTCAGCGCAAGTTCGCTCAGGAATACCGTCTGAAGAAGCCTTGCGCGCACCTCGTCCTCGGAGAGCGGGGTCTCGAAGTGGATCGTGAAACCATGGGCGCGGATCTCCAGCGCGGAATCCCCATTGTCCATGATGTCCGAGGGCTCATAGGAAAGGACGGACGCGTACTCCGCCACCTCGACGGTGACCGTATAAGCCCGGACGTCCTCCATCGCGCAGCCTTCCTCAAAGGCGATGACGGCTTTATAGCGCTTCACCCCGGCCGAATCCGCCGGTTTTTCGGCCTTTGTTACGCCCTGGGGTTGCACGGCGCTGCCCGCGCCCGTCATCTCGGCCATCAGCGCGTCGATGCGGTGGATCAGAAGCGCGTTGTCCTCCTGCCCTGAGGGCTGACCGGCGCGCACATTGTCTAGTTCCCGGTTGACGTAATCCATGCACGAGAGGATCATATCCGATATTGCGCGCGGATCGTAACGGGCATCCGCGTTCTCGCGGATGTAAAAGAACAGGTCTTCCATGCGGTGCGCGAGCGAGGCGATCCCGGTGAAGGACATCATCGCGGAAGAGCCCTTGATGGTGTGCATGATCCGGAAAACTTCGTTTACTTCGTCTCCCGAAAAATGGCCCTCGCGCTCCGCGGTGAGCACAACCTGCTCCAACTGCTGCGTGTTCTGCGATGTTTCAAAGACAAACAACTCAAGCAAGGAATCGTCCTGGTTGCTTCCCGGAGTCATGTGGTTTCCCCCTCAGCCCTTGGACGCCACCTTGAGCAGCGTCTGCGTAATGTGTTCCTCTTTGTACGGCTTCACGATGAAGGACTTTGCGCCGCTCAGGATGGCCTCTTTGACCATGCTTTCCTGACCCATTGCCGAGATCATGACCACTTTTGCCGTGGGGTCGTACTCCCGGATCAGTTTGAGCGCCTCGATGCCGGTCATATCCGGCATGGTGATGTCCATCGTGACCACGTCCGGATGGAATTCCTTGTACTTTTCGACGCCTTCCTGGCCGTTCTTCGCATCGGCGATGACGGTAAAGCCATTCTTGGTCAGAACGTTCTTGATAGCAAGCCTCATGAACGCCGCGTCGTCAACCACCAGTACACTGATCAAAACGATTCGCCTCCGCTTTTTATCGATCGAGTCCGAGTATCGTCACGCTCCATAGGGCGGGATCATTTAGGAGATCCAGAACGACGTCATCGACCCGGACTTCCTGTTTGCCTATGTTAATCGGCTTTACCTTAGGGCGCATCAGGCTTTCCTTGTTGGTCGCGACGACAATGGCGGTGAGACCGTTGCTTAGCCGGACCCTGCTGCCCACGGGGTAGGGGACGACTTTATTCATGAATGCTCTGACAACCTGGGGATCGAACATGACGCCGGAATTGCCCATGATGTGCTCTATGGCCTCGGAGGGTGGCAGCGCAGAGTGGTAGGCACGGTCAGAGGTCATGGCATCGTAAACGTCGCTCAACGCGATGATTTTGCCCTCCAGCGGCTGCTTGTCACCCATGAGCCCAAACGGATAGCCGCCGCCGTCGTACCGTTCGTGATGGGTGAGTACCGCCACCACCGATTCCACCGGCCCGCCCCACTGCTCGCGCAGGTAGTCGTAACCGAAGGAACTGTGGCGTTTCATCTTTTCGAATTCTTCGGTTGTCAGGGTGCTGGGCTTGTTGATGAGCTCCCTCGAAATAAAGACCTTGCCGATGTCGTGCATCAGCGCGCCCATTCCCAGCTTGTACAGGGCGGTACGGTTCATGTTCGCGGAGATGCCCAAGAGGATTGAAAGGGTCGCGACGCTTACGGAATGATAATAGGTATACTCGTCATGCGCCTTGAGATCGGCCATGTTGATCAGCATGTTGCGGTCTGCGGAAAGTTCGTCTATGATCTCGTCCAGATAATGGCGCAACTGAAGAAAGGAATTGGACTGCGCCTCCCGGTTATCCGCTTCGATGTGAGAGAAGAGCGAGCGTACAGCGTTGACGGTATTCCGCTTCAGGCGCAGGCTGATGATGCCTTCGTCCTCCGTGGGATCGTCGAGGTTGTCGACGATGTATGCGTCCTTATGCTCGATCTGGCTTAGACGCGCGATGTTCGCAGCCGTCAGCAGGTGCCCGCGGGTCAGTAGCACCTCGTTGCGCAGCCCAAGCAGATCCCGGGCCAATATCATGCCGGGTTTCAGGTTGTCTGACTGTACAAAAATCATCTTCGTTTACGCTGCGTCCTTCAGGTATTCCCTCTTTCCTGCCAGCGGCATGATCCTCCCGCGACCCGTACCTGTTCCGACGCCCGGCAGCAGGGGAACGCCCCTGCTGCCTGACGCCAAACCTTTAAGTGGACTGCCCGCCGAGGCGGACGGTCATGCGCCCCGCATTGCCGCACTAAGCGGCGGAACCGTTACTGCAGCAGCTGGAGGACGCCCTGGGGCTGGGAATTGGCCTGTGCGAGCATCGCCTGGGCCGCCTGAAGCAGGATGTTGTTCTTGGTGTAGCTCATCATCTCGTCCGCCATGTCCACGTCGCGGACGCGGGACTCGGCGGCCTGCAGGTTCTCCTTGGTGGTGGCCATGTTGTTGGCCGCATGCTCCAGCTGGTTCTGCTGCGCGCCGTAGCCCGCGCGGAGGGTATTGACCTCGGTGATCGCGGTTTCTACCAGCGTATCGGTGACGCCGGCCAGAGCAGTGGCGTCGGCAGTAGAGGCACCTGCCGCGGCCGTCGCGGTGGTGAGGTCGAACAGCGCTTCTGTCGAAGCCTGCTTGATTTGGACAGACTGCTTGCCGTCCTCGCCGTAGAAGATCTCCGCCGCGTTGACCGCAGCGGCATCGGCTGCTTCAACCTCAGCCAGTACGCCGCCGGTCTGGCTCTGCGCGCCGAAAACTTCCTTCCCGTTGAATTTGGTGTTGACGTAGATGTTGGCGATGGCCGTGCCCAGCGCATTCATCTCGGCGCCGATGTTCTTCTGGTCGTCGGTCGAGTAGGTGCCGTTGGTCACCTGGGTCGCCAGCTCCTTGATGCGGGTGAGCATGTCGGAAACCTCGGTCAGCGCGCCTTCCGCCGTCTGGATGAAGGAAATGCCGTCCTGCGCGTTGCGGGTGGCCTGGGTCAGGCCGCGGATCTGCGAGCGCATCTTCTCGGAAATCGACAGGCCCGCCGCGTCGTCCGCGGC
>JAEZTD010000238.1 GCA_023443705.1 Bacillota bacterium
TCTTTTGCCAGTTTCTCCTGATCCATGTACATCCGTCCCCGGGTGACGGCGGAATCAAAATCCACCGCGTGGCCGTCGAAATCCGGCCCGTCGACGCAGGCGAACTTGGTCTCCCCGCCGACGATGACGCGGCAGCCGCCGCACATGCCCGTGCCGTCCACCATGACGGAGTTGAGGCTGACGATGGTCTTGACGCCGTAGGGGCGCGTCATCTCCGAGACCGCCTTCATCATCATGAGGGGGCCGATGGCGATGACCACGTCGTATTGCTCGCCGCCCTCCAGCTTTTTCTGGAGCGCCTGGGTGACGAAGCCCTTGTTGCCGTTGGAGCCGTCGTCGGTCATGATGGTCAGATCGTCGCAGGCGGCGGTCAGTTCATCCTTCAGGATGATGAGGCCCTCGTTTCGGAAGCCCACGATCAGGTCGACCGAAACGCCCGCGTCGTGGAGCGCCTTCGCCTGCGGATAGGCGATGGCCACGCCGAGGCCGCCGCCGATGACCGCCGCCTTTTTGTAGCCTTCGGTCTCCGACGGCTTGCCGAGGGGGCCCGCGAAATCCTGAAGGCTCTCCCCCACCTCCAGCGTATCGAGAAGGCGCGTCGTCGCGCCGACCTTCTGAAAGATCACCGTCACGGTACCGGCCTCGCGGTCGTACCCGGCGATCGTCAGCGGGATGCGCTCGCCGCTTTCATTGACGCGCAGCATGATGAACTGTCCGGGCATCGCCCGCCGCGCCGCGTAGGGCGCCTCGACGCGCATCAGCGTGACTTCGTCATTGAGCCTGCGTTTTTCCACGATCTTGTACATGCTCCGTCCCCTTTTTTCTAGATGTAGTCGGTTATCCGTTATTCCCGTAACCGCCCTTTATGGCGGTGTGCGAAACCTCATGAAACCAGTTGGCCATCTCCACGAAGAGCTTCTCCCGGCCCGCGTCGCCCATGGGCACCAGCGGCGGGCGCGTCTTTCCGTTGCCAAGGCCGATGTGCGCGAGCGCCTCCTTGACCGGCACCGGGCTGACCTCGAGAAACAGCGCGTCGATCAGCGGGTTCAGTTCAAGCTGCAGTGCGCGGCTTGCGCCGATGTCTCCGGCGAAGAAGGCGTCCGTAACGGCCTTCATCGCCTCCGGCACCAGATTCGACGTCACGGAGATCACCCCGGCGGCGCCCAGCGCGAGGGCGGTGAAGGTGTGCTCGTCGTTTCCGGAGTAGACCGTCATCCTGCCGCCAAGGAGCCGCGCGCCCTCGGTCATCTGACGCAGGTCGGCGTTGGCCTCCTTGAGCGCCACGATGAACGGGTGCCCTGCCAGCCGCATCGCGGTCTCCGGCAGGAGGTTCAGCCCCGTGCGCGAGGGCACGTTGTAGAGCACCACCGGCAGTTCCGCCGCGTCCGCGACCCGGGTGAAGTGCTCGATCAGCCCGGCCTGACTGGTCTTGTTGTAGTAGGGCGTTACGGCGAGGATCGCGTCCGCGTCCAGTTTCTTCGCGGTCTGTGCCCTGCGGCATACCCGCCGGGTGTCGTTGCCTCCGACGCCCGCGATGACCTTCGCCCGCCCGGAAACGCGCTCCGTGGCGTAGCCGATGACCGCATCCTGCTCCGCCTCGCTCATGGTGGCCGGTTCGCCGGTGGTGCCGCAGACGATGAGCGCCGGAATTCCGGCGTCGATCTGCCTGTCGATCAACCGTCCGAAAAGGTCAAAATCGATGGAATCGTCCGAGGCGAATGGCGTAATGAGCGCCGTGCCCACGCCGGAAAAAAGCGGCTTCATAGCAAAGCCCCCCTCTTGAGGTCGACGCGCTTTCTGTAACGACCAGGGGGGCTCTGTTCATTTGTTCACGATCCAGCCCTCGTGGGCCAGCAGCTCCGCCGTCAAAACCGCGCCACCCGCCGCGCCGCGCAGCGTGTTGTGGGAGAGGCCGACGAACTTGTAGTCCAGAATCGGGTCCTCCCGAAGCCTGCCGACGGTGATTCCCATGCCGTTATACAGATCGCGATCGAGGCGGGTCTGCGGGCGGTTGTCCTCTTCGAAATAGGTGAGGAACTTCTCCGGCGCGCTGGGCAGCTTATACTTCTGCGGCAAGCCCTCGTAGGAGGCCCAGCGCTCGAGGATCTCATCCCTGGAAGGCTTCTTTTGAAAGCCCACCGAAACCGCCGCCATGTGCCCGTCGGTGGCCGCCACGCGGTAGCACTGGGCGCTGATGACCGGCTTCTCAGCCGAGACGATGCGGCCGTCTTTAATCTCGCCCCAGATCTTGAGAGGCTCCTGCTCGCTCTTGAGTTCTTCGCCACCGATGAACGGAATGACGTTGTCGACCATCTCCGGCCAGGTGCGGAAGGTCTTCCCCGCGCCGGAGATCGCCTGATAGGTGGCGACCATGACCTTTTCAAGGCCGAACTCGCGAAGCGGCTCCAGCGCGGGCACATAGCCCTGGATGGAGCAATTGGGCTTGCAGGTGATGAACCCCACCCGGGTGCCCAGGCGCTTTCTCTGCGCCTCGATGACAGCCATGTGACCGGCGTTGATCTCCGGGATCATCATCGGCACGTCCTCCGTCATGCGGAAGGCTGAATTGCTTGAGACGACCGGCGTCTCGGTCTTCGCGTAGGCGGTTTCGATTTCGCGGACCTGATCCTTGGGCATATCCACCGCGCAAAACACAAAATCCGCCTGCCCGGCGACCTTCTCCACCTCGGCCGCGTCCTGAACGGTCATTTCCCGGACGCCTTCCGGCACCGGCCATTCGAACGCCCAGCGCCCGCCGACCGCGTCAATGTACTTCTGTCCGGCAGAGCGCGCGCTGGCCGCCAGCACCGTGATTTCAAACCACGGATGCGCCGCCAGAATCGATACAAACCTCTGCCCGACCATCCCCGTTGCCCCGATGATGCCAACCCGGTATTTCACATTGTCTCCCCCCGTATCCCACAGTATTCCGACCGCGCCGGACGTGTTATGGCTTTTTCAATAGACGTTAATGCCCGGGTAGCGCATCAGCATCTCCGCCGGGCGAAACCCGGACGTCGCCGCCAGATGCTGCGCCCCGGTCAGGCGCGTTCGGACATCGAAATAGGCCTCGGAAAGCCCGCGATCCAAGAAATACAGCCGCGCCAGTTCCATCAGGTAGCTGGCCACGCCCCGGCGCTGCCAGGCGGGCGTGGTGATGGCGATGCCGACGACGCCGCGCCGGTTCTCCTCCCAGACGATCATCTCGCCCGCAAGCCCGGACGGCGAGATCATGATCAGCCGCGCAAATTCGCTCATCTGCTTGAGCCCTTTGAGCCAGGCCGCGTCGCGGCTGCGGCCGAACATTGCGTTGTATCGCTCGAGAAAGTACTTGCTCTCGCCCGCATCGGACAGATAGTCCCGGACGATGGTGCATCCGGCGGGAAGCGGGCGGATGATGGGCCCCTGCTTGAGAACCCTCCTCGTGCGCACGAGGCCGTCCTCATCCCGGTAGCCCAGTGCCTCCAGCGCGTTCATGCGGGCCTTGTCGCCCGGCTTGCACTCCGCATACACCAGCGCGGGCATTCCCGGCTTCTGACGGGCGATCACCAGCGCGCGGGCCGTCGCCGCGCCCAAAAGCGCGCTCTCCGCCTCCGGCCCGCACTCGGCACGCACCAGGATGTGGTGAGGGCGTTCGGGGCAAAGGGCCGGAACCATTGTTTGCTGAACGCCGGCCTCGCCGATCTTCGATTCGAGATCGTCCAGCGCGATGAACGTGTTTTCGACGGGCATCCCATCAGCCGCGTCGGCGTGGCGTATCTTCATGCTGCCTCCATGTATTGGGCTGGCAGATTTCTGCCTCTTTGGTGGACCGGGACGCGGCATTCACCAAGCGCCTTTGAGAAACGTCGGAGCGCCCTCGCAGGCCTTACTCTTCCTCCCATTCCACCGGTGACTGCGGCGTGCCGGTCACGTCGTAGACGACGCGGCCAACGCCCGGCACCTCGCCCGTCACGCGCTCCACCACCCGCTCCAGCAGGTCATACGACAGGCGGAAGGGGTTCGTGCCGTTCATCGCCCGGAGCGCCACCGTGCGCGCCATTTGACCCGCAGAATTCCGGGTCGCGACGCCGGGCAGCACCGCGAAATACTGGCGGACACGCTTGTCCAGCCCGGCTTTTTGGATTTCCTCGCAGAAGATCGCATCGGCGTCCCTGAGGAGCGCCAGCCGCTCTCGCGCCACGGGCCCCATCATGCGCACGGCCAGCCCCGCCGTCGGGAACGAGGGCCGCTGGATCAATTCGGGCGGCAATCCCAGCTGTTCGGCGACCTGGCGCACCTCTTCCTTGAACAGGCGGCGCACCGGCTCGATCAGCACCTTGAAGGGCGAGTCCGGGGACGGTGTTCTGTCCGTCAACTGGGCGCCGTTCACCTCGTCCGAATAGGTGACGCCAAGCCCAAGGCCGCTGGCGCCGGTGGCGCGGGCCTCCTCTTCCAGCACGAGGAAAATCTCCCGATCCACCAGTTCGGTCTTTCGCGCGGTGCCGCTAACGCCCTTCAGCCGCTCGATGAAGCGCTCCTGCGCGTCGATCACCTTGAGGCGCACGCCCTGGGGCTCGAGGCTCTTTCGGGTCAGGTCCAGATCGCCTTTTCGCATGAGGCCGGTGTCGACGTGCACACAGGTGAGCTGCTCGCCCAGCGCCCTGTGCATAAGCGCCGCGCAGACCACCGAATCCACGCCGCCGGACACCGCGAGGATAACGCGGCCGCCCTGCGCCTCCTGCTGCACCCGCTGGACGGTTTCCTCAAAAAAACGGTCAAAATTCCAAACGGGTTCGCACTTGCAGACGCCGCGGGCGAAGTTCCTGAGGATCAAAAAGCCATCCGGATCGTTCTGCTCCGCGTAAAACTGCAGGCCGAAGATGCGCTCGTCCACCGTAAATGCGGCCACGCGGCCATCCTCGGTGGTGGCGACGGCGCGGGCGCCTTCCGGCAGTTCCAGCGCGTCAAGCCGCTCAAAAAAACGTTCGCTCTCGCCAAGCCCGTCGAAAAGCCGGCAGGGTTCGAAGGTCACCTCGGCGGTGCTGTTGACAACCGCCGTCGGCGCGCTGGTTCCGCCCAGCGCCTTCAAAAGAAGCCGCGCGCCTGTTCCCATCGCGAGGATCGGAACGCCCATCTCGATCAAGCCCGGCAGGATTGGGATGTCCTCCGCGCCGTCGCCCGCGATGAGCACGCCCTTGGGCGCCGCTTCGCGGACCGCTTCAATGGATGCGCTTGCCGGCAGCACTTCGCTGTACACCTGCTCGCTGCGCACCCGCCTGGCCACGTTCGCTCCGCGACCGTCGCCCAGGTCCAGCACCAGAACCATGTCAGTCATGCTTCTCGCCCTCCCGGTCCCAGCGGCTGTTGCGCCGGCCATTGACAATTTCTATTTTGCGCAGGATCGCCTCCGTTATGTCGATGCCCAGCGTGCGCGTCAATTGCAGGCCGTACATCATTACGTCGGCAAATTCCTCGGCGATCATTTCGACGCGTGCGGGATCCTCGCCGTTCATCAGCGAGCGGACGCCCGCCTCGCCCAGCCATTGGAAGTGTTCGAGCAGTTCGCTCATTTCGACGGTCATCGCCATCGCCACATGCTGCGGGTTCTGCACACCATCCTCGCCCCAGCCTTTCCGAAGGCAGAGCGCGTGCACTTCCTGTTTGAGCATGTGAAGTGTGGTGTCCCGGTCGTTCATCACAAAATTCCCTCTTGCATAAAGGCGCTTGATTGTTTCTATTATACAGATTTCTGAGGATTTCGCAAGCCGCGCATCGTGAAAATGCGTTAACACAAGGAAATGCCCGCCCTTGTCATTCCGGCATTTTCTGGATATTGATCCCGCGGATTCTTCCCGTGCGCAAAGAGCCGCCTGAGCGGGCGGATCAAGGTATGGAAAAAGCAGAGTTTTCAGATGGCCTGAAGGCTCCAGAGAACCTTCTACACCAATAAAGGAAAGCGCCCGTGCCAGACGGCTCGGGCGCTTCGATCTTCCGGTTGTTTCAGGGTGCGATGGTCGGCGTGACGCTCGGCAAGACCGACGGCGCGGGCGAGGCGGTTGCACCCGCCAGCGGGTTCCCCAGCCACTGGGCGTCCAGCCCCTCGATCCAGGTGGCGATGACATCGCCATACACCGCGACCAGCGCCAGCGACAGCGCGACCGCGATCAGCGTCAGCACCAGCACGGCGATGCAGAAATTCCGCTTGGAAGCGCGCTTGCAGGTGATCGCCCATACGAAGAGCATGATGAGGTTGACACCCGGGATGGCCAGAACGATCAAGGTCCCGATCCAGTTCATGACCGAAACTACGCTTCTTCTGCCAAATTCCCTCGTCCCATCCTGACCCATTTGTAAATCCCCTTCCGTATTTCAATCTCTTGAATACTCCAGTTACCGAATCGCCCCGACGGACGACAAGAGCCGCATCGCGTTTTTGCGGAAGATGGCCTCGTTCCAAGTGGCGGGCAACTCGAGTGTCTCGATCAGCCGCGCCTCGTCCCAAATGGACGACCAGGGGATATCGCTGCCAAAGAGGATGTGCTCCGGGCCATGGGCTTCAATCAGCGCCTTGACCACCGGGACCAGAACCCGCCCGTGGCTGTAAGCAGTGTCGAGATACAGGTTTTCCGCGGGCGCCAGGTCCCGGAGGACGTCGTCTCCCATCAGAAACCCGCCCCAGTGAGCCGCCACCACCGTGGCACCTTCCAGGTACTCCATCGCCCGCCCGAGCATCCGGGGTTCACACCGGCAGGGCGGAAGGTAGGCCATGTCCTGCCCTGCGTGGAACACGACGATCATCTTCAACTGGGCGATCCTTCGATACAGCAGCCTCATGCGCGGGTCGTCCACGTCAAAGCCTTGATATTCAGGGTGCAGTTTGACGCCCCGAAGCCCAATCGCATGCATGCGCTCCAGTTCGTCCAGCGAGTCTTCCGCCTTTGGGAACACCGACCCGAACGGAATCACGCGTTCGCAGCGCTGGCGCACCGCCCAATCGTTGATGGAGCGCGGCTGCTCCGGCTTTGTGGCCACGGGGAGGAGTACCCCTACCGCGTCCGCGGCCTCGAGCGCACGCGCAAGGCCGCCCACCGTTCCGTCTGTGGCCGGGTACAGTCCGCCCGCGTCAAACGCCACTTTTTTAACCGCATCCGCCGCGATCCGGTCGGGGAAGGCGTGCGTGTGAAAGTCTATCAACATGCTTTCCTCTTATATGCCACGCCGTTTGTATCATTATACCCGATCAGTGCGGGCCAGTCAATGACACATTTTGAAAGCTGTGACCTTTTTTCTCTTTTTAGGCTTGCATTTTAAGATGTTTTGTAATATAATCGTCATACATGAAATAGTTGGAAAACAACTACCCATCAAGGAGGAGGCGAAACCGATGAAAACGCGGGCTCGGGCACTCTGCCTATGCCTGGCGGCTGTAATCCTTTGCGCGCTCCCGGTCGAGGCCCTCGGGGCTGTCAAACAGAAAAGCGTGTCGTTGAGCACGAAACTGATTACCATCGACCTGGCGAAAGGTTCCACCTACCAGCTGTCCGGCGCGGTCATCCCCTCGAATGCCAGCCAGAAAATGGTCTGGCGCAGCGGCAAGACTTCCGTCGCGACCATTTCCGCCAGTGGTCTGATCAAGGCCAAGAAGGTCGGCACGGTGACGGTCGGCGCGAGGCCCGCATCCAAAAAGACCTGGTCCAAGGCGACCGTCAAGATCATTGACAGCCTGTCGCCCACCAGCGTCAGCATAAACGTGTCCAGCCTGAGTATTGCCGTCGGCTCCACCTACCAGCTAACGGCCTCGGCGCTGCCCGCAACCGCCGCCCAATCGGTCAAGTGGCTGGTCAAGAGTTCTTCGATCGCGTCGGTATCTTCCACCGGGCTCGTCACGGCCAAGAAGGCGGGAACGACGCTGGTTCGCGCAGTGTCCACCCGTAACCCGAAAAAGTACCGGACCATCAAGGTCACGGTAAAGGCACTGGCCGCTCCCTCCAGGCTGACGATCACGAATTCCACCACCACAGTCGAAAAAGGCGCTCAAGTGCAGTTTTCGGCGGGCGTCACGCCCTCCGCCGCCAACCCTGCTGTGAAGTGGTCGAGCGACAACACCGCCGTGGCCTCCATTACGTCCTCCGGCCTGCTCACGGCGCGAGCAGTCGGCACCGCCCGGATTAAGGTGTACTCCAGTGCGAAGAGCTCTGTATACACCGTTCGCACCGTTAAGGTCGTCGACACCAAGACCGTGACGAGCGTAGAAATTGATAGTTCCAGCTCCACCCTCTTCGTGGGCGGCTCGCTGACGCTCTCGGCGGAGATTCTGCCCGCCACCGCGCCGCAGACGGTATCCTGGTCGAGCAACAACGCCTCCGTGGCGTCCGTCTCCTCGTCCGGCGTCATCTCCGGCAAGGCCGCCGGCAGCGCCACCATCACCGTCAAGGCCGGCGCCAAGACGGACACGATCCGGGTCGTGGTTCAGAAGGCGACCGCCGTCACCGAAGAACCTTCGCAGGTTACCAGCGTCGCGGGCATCAACGCGAACCTGGCCAAGATTGACAACATTCTGCGCTACGCCACCACCCAGTTGGACGCGCTGTACGTGTCCGGCGCCATCGACAAGGACGAGATGAATGAGCGCAAGACCACCCTGCTCAATGCCTTCAAGATGGCCCGCTTCCCGTGGATGAGCCCGAAGACCGTCCCTTACTACACCGGCAGCGGCTACTATCGCAGTGGCGTCGTGTATTTCGGCACGCCCTACACGCAGACCAACCGCAATTATACCGTGGACCGGCTGCTGTCCACCAGCGTCTATTCAAAGGCGAGCGACGGCAACTATTACACTGCCAGCATGCCCGCGAAGACCTACCCCGGCAACGACTGCTCTTCCTTCGTGTCGATGAGCGTCTGGGGGCTGGGCACCAGCTACTCGTTCCTGAACTCCACCGCGATGAAGACGTCTTCGGCCTATAGGACCATCGCCACCTCCTCCAACAAGGCCGGTTACCGCAACATGCGGCCGGGCGACGTCCTGGTCAAGAACGGCCACGCGCTGATGTTCCTGTACTTCACCAACAGCACCCAGACCCAGGTCATGATCATCCAGCAGGGCGGCTTCAACACATTGTCCACCGTCGCCTGCGACCTGAAGTCTCTGAGCTATTACAGCGGCAACTCGGCCTACGTGGCGCGCCGCAAGACCGGCTACAAGTAAAGCGCCCCATCATACGCCCCCTTGCGCGCAAACGGGAATTGTTCTATAATCATAGACGATCCCACGCAAGGGGGCGTATTTTTTGCAAGACCAACCCATCGGCGTATTTGATTCAGGCGTCGGCGGCATCAGCGTGCTGAAGACGATGCGCAGAATCCTGCCAAACGAGCGCTTCATCTATTACGGCGACAACCTAAACGCGCCCTACGGCACCCGTCCGGAGGAGGAAATCCGTTCTCTGACATTTGACAGCGTGCGGGTGCTGATGGACCGGGGCGTCAAAGCGCTGGTGATCGCCTGCAACACGGCCACCTCGGCTGCGGCGGAGACCCTTCGGGCATCGCTAAAGCTGCCCATCATCGGCATGGAACCCGCCCTCAAACCCGCGGCGCTGAGCCACGAGGGCGGTACCATCCTCGTCATGGCGACCCCCGCCACGCTTCGCCAGAAAAAATTCCAGGATTTGATGCGGCACTACGGCGCAGGGGTACAGATGTTGCCCTGCCCTGAGCTCGTGGAATTTGTCGAGCGCGGCGAAATCGATTCTCCCGCCCTCTCCGCCTACCTTGCAGCGCGCTTCGCGCCCTATCGCGGCCGGAGGGTGGACGCGATCGTGTTGGGCTGCACACACTATGTGTTTCTGCGCAGCGCGATCCAAGCTGTCATGCCCGGCGCGGAGCTCTTCGACGGAAACGAAGGCACCGCCCGCCACCTTGAGGACGTGCTGCGCTCGATGGACCTGATAAATCCTGTCGGGCCCGGAACGGTTGAAATCCTGACCTCCGGAGACCCGGATATTTATCTCCCCATCATTGACACGCTCTATGGACTGCCGATGGACGGCTGAAAGGGGCTCCCATGGAAGAACGGCTGGACGCAATTCTATCCGAAAACCTGGATCTGTTCCGCGCCGGAAAGCTCAACTGCGCGGAAGCGGTGCTGATGACGCTGAGCCGCTTCCTCGGCGAAGACGGCGATTATGC
>JAEZTD010000276.1 GCA_023443705.1 Bacillota bacterium
GCAGCGGAAGCTATACGCCTCGCGGAAGCTCGCGGCCGGCACGGTTTGGGAGGATGGCGATTATGTTTTTTGCACTACTATCGGAACACCGAAGGATTCCGCGAACCTTCGCCGGACGCTCAAGGAGAGCCTGGAGAAGGCCGGACTGCAGCATAGGGGCATACACGCGCTGCGGCACAGCTTTGCTACGAACGCCATTCGCGCCGGCGTGGATGTGAAAACGCTCGGTGAGTTGATCGGCCACAGCAAGGCAGCCTTCACGATTCAGACCTATGTACACTCCAACATGGATGCAAAAAAGAAGGCCATGCAAGCGATAAACGGGGGCCGAAAAAAGCCGTAAGGGGTCAAATAAGGGGTCAAACGGCGCGGGGACGAACGGCCCGGAATGAGGAATTGGACGTATTGCACAGAAAATAGAGTGAATACAAAGCGAAAACCCGCCATTTTCTGGCGGGTTTGATGGTGGGGTTAAATGGGCTCGAACCATCGACCTTTACGATGTCAACGTAACGCTCTAACCAACTGAGCTATAACCCCGAACGCCAGTAGATTATATCGTATCCGGAGGGTGCCTGTCAAGTGGTTTCGGGGAGAAATTTCACGGATGACATTTTTCGAGAAGAAAAGGGAAAGAACCGAAAGGCGCCGAATTTTGGGATTGCTGGAAAGTGCCATTACAGGTATAATGGGCGCAAAGGAGTTGGTAACGGATGGAGGCTTTTGCGCTGCAAGCGGAGCAAGTGTTTTTTTCGCTGGCGCAGTTGGGTGTGGTTGCGCTGGAGTTCTGCGGCGTGGTGGTGGTACTCATCACGTCGGTCAGGGCGTTGATCGGCTTTTTCCGGAAGGACGCGCACGTCCGCCTCAGTCTGGCGGAAGGCATTGCGCTGGGCCTCGAGTTTAAGCTGGGCGGCGAGGTGCTGCGCACCACGATCGTCCGGGACTGGAGCGAGCTCGGGATCCTCGGCGCGATCATTCTCTTGCGCGGCGCGCTGACGCTCCTGCTCCACTGGGAGATCAAGCACGAGGAGGTCCGCTGCGGCCCGCTTCCCGTCCGCGGAGAATAAATTGGAACTTTCCGCGTATGGATAGGAGTCTATATGTCAGGAGGGATGCTTATGAAACGCGTTTGGCCCATCTTGGTTGTTCTGATTCTCGGCATGTTCTTGATCGGGCAGGCGGAAGAGCTGCCCCAGACCCTGGACCGCAGCGTCCCGCTGGAGGGCGTGGACGAGGCGCGCACCTACACGCTGGTGAAGGATCCGGCGGGCAGGTACGCCATCTACATCGACGAAGGGTTCTATGAGGCCGTGCAGGCCGAAGACGTCATGACCATTCAGCAGAAGGGCGGCGGCGCGCAGATGACGTTGGCCGTTTCGGATGGCACCCCGGAAGAGCTTCGGGACGCCTTCGTGACGCCCGAAATCGAGCAGGACGACTCCTTCTGGGAAGAGGAGTTCGACACCCCGCAGCCCGGCTGCAGCGCCGTGTTTGACGAGAACGGCAAGTCCCGTTCGCTCTACTGGTTTGACATGGGCGGCGGCAAGACGCTGGTGGCCGACTTCTCGCTCCTGCCCGAGGAGCAGGAAGGCCACGGCGTGCGCATGTGGGATATGCTTGAGACGCTGGTCTTCTTCTAACCCCCTCTTTGCCTGAGATCCGCCCGCCGAATTAATCATCTCATGATTTACAAGGCGGGCGGATTTTGTTATGCTCTGGCGTAAAGGGTGTGAAAAGATGACCGTCAAGGCGATCCTATTTGATTTGGACGGAACGCTCCTCGACACGCTGGACGACCTTTCCGACAGCGTCAACCACATGCTCGCCGGCTTTGGCTACCCCGCGCGCACGCGGGAATATGTTCGGCAGGCGGTGGGCAATGGCGTTCGCAACCTGATTGTCCGGGCGCTGCCCGGCGGCGAGGACGAGGCGCGCATTGGCGAGTGCCTTCAGGCCTTCCGCGCCCATTACGGCGAAAACCTCGACAACAAGACGCGCCCCTACCCCGGCGTGATGGAGGTGCTGCACGCGCTTCAGCGCGCGGGCATCGCGGTCGGCGTGGTTTCCAACAAGTACGACGGCGCGGTAAAAGCGCTCAGCGCTAAACATTTTGGGGAGCTGGTTCAAGTCGCGGTGGGCGAGCGGCCGGGCGTTCTGCGCAAGCCTGCCCCCGACAGCGTGTTCGAGGCCATGCGCTGCCTCGGCGCGGAGAGGGCGACCACCCTCTACGTGGGAGATTCTGATGTCGACGTCGAAACCGCGCACAACGCCGGCCTTCGCTGCCTGGGTGTTTCCTGGGGCTTCCGCCCGAGGGAGAGCCTTTTGCAGGCGGGCGCCGACGCGGTGGTCGACGATGCCGCCGCCCTTATTCCGGCGGCGCTCGCGCTGTGAAGCGGCGGGTACTGATTCTGATCGTCGCGGTGGCGCTGATCGCGCTAACCGCCGACCGTGTGCGCCATACAATGGAAAGAAACGCCTATGGAAATCTGGAATTCCCGCTGATGCTGCAGACGGACTACCGGGAGGCGGTCTGTGTGATCGGCGGACAACAGAAGTCGGTCGCCACCAGCGGCTGCGGCGCGGTGTGCATCGCGATGGCGGCGTATGCGCTGGTGGATTCCGCGGAAACCCCCGCCACGCTGTTTCAGTGGGCTTACGACAACGGGCTCTATTTCGGCGACGGGTTGGGGCATGAGGCGATGGTTAAAATCGCCGCCCGAGCCGGGCTCCAGGGGGAATGGATCGAAAACAGCGCCGAGCGCGTTCTTGCGGCGCTTGAGGCGGGTCATCCGGTGGTGGCCCACATGGGGCGAGGCACGTTCACGAGAAACGGCCATTACATCCTCCTCTACGGCGTGGACGGGGATGGACTCATCCGCGTCAACGATCCCTACAGCCCTGAGCGCAGCGAAGAAACCTACCCGCTGGAGCTGATTCTGAAGGAAGTAAAGACGACGGATGCCTTTATGGAGCTGCGCCGAGACTCCGACCGGGTGCTGAGGCTGTTCTGAATCCATGGCATGGCCCGTGCGCTGTGAGGTTTTTTACAGGCGGACATCCCAAACGGAAGGTGTTTTTACGCCGGATGGCGCGAATTCGCAATTTTTGGTGTGAGAAATATTCATATTTAATCATTTCACCATTGAAATAAAGCGCGGTGTGAGACTATAATGAGACATTGCCGAATAAGGGGCTCTAAGTAGAGCACCCGCCAAAGGAGGTTACCCTACATGAAGAAAGTCTTTGCCCTTGTCCTCGCGCTGTCACTCGCGCTGGGCGCGACCTCTGTCGCCCTCGCAGATACCATCAAGATCGGTGGCATTGCGCCGCTGACCGGCCCCGCGGCCGCCTATGGCCTTCTGGTGCAGGCCGGTGTGGACCTTGCGGTCGACGAGTTCAATGCAAATGGCGGCCTTCTTGGCAACCAGATTGAGATCACTTGGCTGGACGACACCCATGATGCCGTCGAAGCCACCAACGCCTACAACCAGCTTTCGTCCGACGGCATCGCCGCGCTGATCGGCCCCGTCACCACCACCCCCACGCTGGCCGTCGCCGAGCGCGCTGCCGCGGACAACATGCCCATGATCACCGCGTCGGCCACCGCCTACGCCGTGACCGATGCCGGCGCCAACGTGTTCCGCGCCTGCTTCCTCGACCCCTTCCAGGCCGAGTTGATGGCGCAGTACGCCGCCGAGAACCTGGGCGCGAAGAAGGTCGCGGTGCTGTATGACAACACCAACGACTATTCCATCGGCCTCAGCGACGCTTTCCAGGCCAAGGCCAAGGAACTGGGCCTCGAGGTCGTGGCGGCAGAATCCGCCAAGGCCGGCGACGCCGACTACAGCCCGCAGCTGACCAAGATCGCCGACGCGCAGCCCGAAGCCGTCTTCGTGTGCTACTACTACGAGGACGCCGCGCTGATGCTCCGCCAGGCGGTCGACGTGGGCCTCGAAGCCACCATGATGGGCGCCGACGGCTGGGGCAGCATCGAAAAGCAGCTGGCCGACGCGCCGGAGCTCTTGGACAAAGCCGTGTACTGCGACTCCTTCTCCACCGCCGACGACAGCCCGGTCGCCCAGGCCTTCGTCAAGGCGTTCACCGAGAAGTACGGCAACGAGCCCGCCGGCTTCAACGCTCTGGGCTATGACGCTGCGAAGATCATGTTCACCGCCATCAACGCCGCCGGCTCCACCGACAAGGACGCCATCATCGCGCAGCTGAAGGCCACCGACCTCGAATGCGCTACCGGCCGCATCACCTTCAACGATCACAACGACCCGATCAAGTCCGCCTTCATCATGGGCTTCGAGAACGGCGTGCCCACGCTGGTCACCCGAATCGATCCCGCCAAGTAATCCTCGAATTTCAAATCGGCGGAGGGCGAGCGTTCGCCCTCCGCGCAATTCTCAAGGAAGCCCGCACAGGGGACGGCTGTTCCCGGCGGCGCGTACGCCGGGAACGCTGTTTCGTGCCGCCAGTGGCTGACACCGGCGTTAGAAATGGGTTTCCGGCTTTACGAAGTTTAGTCCCTTTGCGTCCAAAAGCCGTGAGGCCTTTGGCGTCCGGGGCGGAGGGCGAGCATTTGCCCTCCGCGATTCTTGTTTTTATTGGGGGGTTGGGCCGTGCAAGTGTTCCTGCAGAACCTGATCGGCGGACTGCAGATCGGCAGCATTTACGCGCTGATCGCGCTGGGCTATACGATGGTCTACGGCATCGTAAAGCTGATCAACTTCGCGCATGGTGACGTGATGATGGTCGGTTCCTATGCGGTTTTCTGGATTACCACCACCACGCTGGTGACCGGGCTGTCATCGCTCCATCCGGCGCTGGCGGCGGTCTGTGCCGTGCTTTTCGCCGTCGCCCTTTGCGTGGGGCTGGGCATCCTGATGGACCGAGTGGCCTATAAGCCGCTTCGGAATGCGCCGCGCATTTCGGCGCTAATCACCGCCATCGGCATCAGCTTGGCGCTGCAGATCACCGCGCAGCTGATCTTTGGCAGCGGCCAGGTGACCTTCCCGACGCTGGTGCCCAAGATCGCGCTGTTCAAGGTGGGCAGGAAGCCCGTACAG
>JAEZTD010000280.1 GCA_023443705.1 Bacillota bacterium
CCCGGCGTACACGCCGCCGGGAACGATTGAAACCCCTACGGAGACTTTGTTGATGGTCTGTGCCATCCGGTTTTAAAATCGGATGGCAGTTGGTCTGAAATAAATCAGAGCGCATACAAAAAGTGAAGTGGTTTCAGGCGCCATTCTTCTACATCAGTACCTTGACGACTAATTTCTTGGAATACCCATTCGGCCTTTCGGGCCGATCGGGCGCGTGCAGCTCGCCGGGGAAGAAGATCATGAAATCACCCGGCTTTAGCGCGCAGCGCAAACCCTGGATGCCCTCAAAGAATTCGATATCCTTGCCTCCGTCGTAGGGAATGGAAGGGTTGGCTTCCGTCGCTGGTGCGTACATGATGGCTTCTCGGCCATCCAATAGAATCTGAATGTCCGCATAGCGCCTGTGGGCCTCCCACCGCTCCGGCCGACCGGTCAAGTCGGCCTCGCGTACGGAGATGTAGACGTGCTCTCCGTCGACGGCCACCTTCCCCGGGGCGAATTCTTCCGGCTTCTTGTCCGCGAGGAACCGGACAGCGGTTTCAAACCCCGAGCCCAGCCCGGCGTACCTGATGAGATTGGTCCATTGATCGAGAATCATCGCATCTCTCTTTCCCTTAATTTAAGCATTGATTTCGCATGTCTGGCGGTTTTCTGCGCGCCGGACGTGTTTCGCCCATCTCAAAACTCACGCGGGCGTCATGCTCATATACTTCTCTCTGGAGATCGCACCATGAGGGTGTTCCCCATCCAGCACACGATGAATGTCACTCAGCACCAATTCGGCCATTGCCTGCCGGAAATAGACAGACGTGCCGGCACTGTGGGGCGTGACAATCGCGCCCGGCATGGTCCTCAGAGGGTGGCCTTCTGGCAGTGGCTCCTCCTCAAAGACGTCCAAAACCGCGTAAATCCTGCCGCGCTCCAGTTGACTGACGAGCGCCGCCTCATCGATGAGCGCGCCCCGGGAGGTGTTGATGAGAATACCGCCGTCCGGGATCATGTCGAGCTCCCGCTTGCCCAACATATGGCGCGTCTTTTCCGTCAGCGTCTTATGCAGAGAAACCACGTCTGAACGCAGCGCCTCTTCCATCGAACAGCGCATTACGCCCATTTGCCGCGCCCGCTCCTCGGATAAGTGCTCGGAGTTGATCGCGATTGTCACGTCAAACCGTCGCAAAAGTCTGACCAACTCCTCCGCGATGGCGCCATAACCGATCAGACCGATTTTCGCGCCGTTCAGCCCGGGCACTATGTCGTTGTTGGATTGCCAGAGGCCGGCTTTAACGCACTTGATCGAATCCAGAATCCGCCACCGCGCCATGAGAATGGTCATCAGGCAGTATTCCGCCACGGAGGGCGCAAGCGCGAGGTTGGCGTTGGTCAGCACGATGCCGCGATCAAAAAAGGATTCCTCCACCAGCCATCGGACCGTCCCCGCGCTGTGCGCGATCATCCTGAGGCGCGGCGCAACGTCCAACACCGCCCCAGTGACTTTGGGCGAGCCCCATCCTGTAATTAGAATTTCCTTGTCAGCGATTCTCTCCGCCACTTCGGCACTTGTAAACTCCCGGCCTGTGTCGTTCCATTCCACCCGGGCGATTTTCTCCAGCCGCGCTCGCCATTCCGCCGAAAACATATGGCTCTTCAGCGGGCCGTCCGGTATGGTAAACAAAACGTTCGGCACCATGTCTCTCCCCTTTTTGGCCTTTACACCTGTTCTTCAGTCAGGATTCTGTCAATTTCCTTCTCCTGGCTTTGGGTAAGCGGCTCCAGCGGGAGCGACAGCCCGCCCTCTCCAAAGCCGTACCTGCAAGCAAGATATTTCATGGAAGACATCCAGTGCCCGCCGACGCTCAGACTCTTGCGAATCCTGTAAATCTTTTCCTGAAGCGCCGCCGCTTCCGTCAGCTTGCCGAGCCGTGCGCTTTCACAGCAGTCAATAAACAGTTTCGGGAAATAGTTTGCGAGCCCTGGCACGCAGCCCTGCGCACCGAACGCCATACTGGCGGCGCAAATCTCCTCCGCGCCGTTGAAAAGGCTGATGTGTGTATCGCGCAGAAGGTAGATGTTGCGCTGGATCTGCTCAAAGTCCGCACAGCTGTCCTTGTAGAGCACGAGGTTGTCAAACTGGTTCAGTTTCGCCGCCGTTTCAGGCAGGATATTGACGTGGGTTGTCACGGGAATGTTGTAGGCAGCGACCCAGTGCTTTGTCGCGCGGGATACAACTTCGTAATGCCGCAATATCTCATTCTGGCAGGAATTTTGCAGATAGAAAGCGGGGGTAGCAACAAAGATCTCCGCGCCTATCTGTTCCAGTTCCTTGATCCGCTCCACCACGCGCGCCGTGCTGGCCTCGATCACGCCACAGAGGACCGGAATGCGCCCGGCCGCCCGCTCGATGCACCGCTCGTACAGCCTTTTCTGATCCGGGGCCGAAAGGTAGCAAGCCTCACCGGAGGTTCCGCCCACGAAAATGCCAGAAACGCCCTGCCTGATGAGAAAATCAATCAGCTTATCCAGCGCCTCCACGTCCAATGCCCGCTTTGGGGTCAGCGGCGTGATGATGGGCGGTATGACCCCCGAAAACAGTTTTTCCGAACCCTTCGCACTTTTGGCCATTTGTGTTCATCCTCTTCTATGAATTCCCTTTGTGATTACGCGTCAGTCCAGCCTGACACCCGCCCGCGCGAGCGCATCCTGAAGGAAGGCGGCGTCCAGCCGCCTGGGCTCTGTATTACTCTTGGCGCAAAGCGCGGCGGCGGCACCAGCCGCTTCGCCGATGGCCGAGCATACAGGCATAATCCTGAATGAAGCCATCGCGGCCTGTTCCGCTGATATCAAGCGCCCCGCCGCCAGAAGGCCGTCTACCTGCTTGGGCACCAAAGCGCGGTAGGGAATGTAATATGGACCCTCGATAAAGCTGAACGACCACTGCATGCCGCTGCCGGAGTGGACATCCGTATGGCCCCACTTGGTGCGCACCACCGCGTCGTCAAAGCGCGTGCCCGCCTCAATGTCCTTCAGTATCATCCGGTATTCGCCCTCAATGTGCCGGGACTCCCGAACGCCCACCTGGACGCCGCTGGTCATGATGAAGGATTCCGCGCATCCGGGAACGTACTTTTTGATGAACGCAAACAGGTTCATCAGGTATCCCCGTTCCACGACCTCCAGTTCCGTGAGGTCCGTCGGGTCAATTGGGTTTTTGCCCGGCAGGCGGATGGCGTTGACGTGGAACGCGCCTTTTGTGGGCAGCGGGCACATACCCAGGCCGGATTCCGGGAGTTCGAACGCCAGGTCTCCCTTTGCATGCGCCTCGGCAATCAGCGCGTAAAAGCCCTGAACAATGGCCGTCGCCCGTGGATCCCGAATGTACTTGCCGAGGCGGGGATGGTTTCCCAACTCGTCCGGGTTTTCTTCCAGGTACCTGAACAGCTTTTCCGTGTCCACCCCACCCAGATTGAAGCATAGCGTAGATCCCATGCAATTCCCCTGGCCGTCGCCCAATTCAAAGGGGACGCCCGCCACCGCGCACAGGTCCCCGTCGCCGGTGGCGTCTACGAATACGTCCGCCTGAAGGCGAATGTGCCCACCCTTTGCCGCAATACCGATGGATTCAAGCTTTCCGTCTCGGACGGACGCATCGCTGATGAAGGCGTGCAAGAGCACATCCGCGCCGGCATTTTTCAAAAGTTCGAGCGCCATTTGCTTGTAAATTTCCGCGTCCAAACCGCATCCGCCCTGCCAGTACCGAAACGGCATCTCCACGCCGGTCATGTCGTACTCCACGACGCCGCCGCGCTTCTTCATTTCCGAGTATATTTCCAGCGGGATCCCAGTGGCCTCCATCTGCTCGATGGGATCGTAATGCGCAACGAGACCGGCCGTGAGCATGCCGCCCAGAAATCCGTAGCGCTCCACAAGCAGCGTGCTCGCTCCGTTGCGTGCTGCGGAGAGCGCGGCGGCGATACCAGCGGGGCCACCGCCCGCAACGATGACATCATATCGTTCCTTCATGGTCTACATCCCCTCCACGCACTCAAACGTGCCTGTCTTTTCCGAAACCTTGACAGCCGTCAGCACGCGCTGAGAGCGAAGCGCGTCCTCAAGTGTCGCGCCGCCTGACGGAATGCCCTTCGCCGCGGCCAGAAAATCCCGAATTTCATCCTGAAAGGCGTTGACATCGTCCGGGTGTAGAACTTCCACCCGGTCCGGCGAAAAGACCTCGACGGCGCTGTTACGCTTACCGCACACATACCCCTTTTCCCCGATGAACTGGAACACAAAATCGTGCTTCCCACGAACAGGCGGGTAACCGGGCATGTATCCGCCCGCGATGAGGGCCTGGCGGCCGTCCCCAAAGCGCAACTCGATTCGGGCCTGATCTTCGCCGGTCTTGCCGAGGCGGTACTCGCTACGCATCAGCGCCTCGGCCGGGGTCTCATTGAACATCCAGCAGCTGATGTCCATCGCGTGCACGAGGAGTTCAGTACCCACGCCGATATCCATATACCAGGCCGGCTCGGACAGCGGCTGGAAGTGGCTGATGAACGCATACCGCAGCGCGCCGATCTCCCCGGATTCCACAATCTTACGCGCGGTGGCGTAAACGCCCTCATAGCGCATCTTGAACCCCAGCCGGAACGGGATGCCCGCATCCTTCACCACGGCGTATGCTTCCCGGGCCTGCGCCATGTCCAGCGCAAAGGGCTTTTCGCACAGCGTCGCCACGCCGCGCGACGCAAGAGCCCGGATGGCGTCCAGATGATTGAACGCAGGCGTGCAGACGGACACCACATCGGGGCGTTCTCTGTCGAGCATTTCTTCGAGGTCTGAATATGCATTGCCTCCAGCGCTTTTTGACAGTTTTTCGGCGCGCGTCTCATCCTGATCACAAAACGCCGCGACACGCACGCCCAGGCCAGCGTATACGCCCGCGTGAGCGGATCCCATGGCGCCACACCCCAGAATTGCCGCATTCATAGTGACTTCCTCCGTTTTTGAGCCGGCTTATCCTTTAACGGCACCCGCTGTCAACCCGGCCACAATGTATTTGGACAGGCAGGTGAAGAATATCAGCGAGGGGATCACCAACATGGCGGACCACGCCAGCACCACGCCCCATTCCATCATCTCTCCGCCCTTCACGGCCTGGAGCGATACTGTCAGCGTCTTCGTCGCGTTGGAGTTGGCCAGCACGAACGCGTACAGGAATTCGTTCCAGGAGTTGATGAAGGTGAAGGTAGCCGCCGTGACGATGGACGGCGCCGTCAGCGGGAGGATGATCTGTACAAACGTTCTCAAATTGTTCGCGCCGTCGACGCGCGAGGCTTCCTCGATGTCGCGCGGGATCGTCTTGAAATAGCTCAGAAGCATCCACGCGGAGAAGGGGAACGAAAAGGTAATGTGCGTCAGGATCAGTCCCAGATGCGTGTTGGCGAGGTCAAGTCCGCAGATGATCTGAAACAGCGGGATAACCAGAATGATCGGCGGGAACATGTAGGCGATCAGGATCACCCGGGAAAACAGGTTTTTCCCGCGCAGGTTCGGTCTGGACAGGCTGTAGGCGGTCATGCAGCCGATCACCACACTGATGGCTGTCGTCCCCAGCGCCACGATCAGGCTGTTGAGAAGGCTCTGAACGAAGTTGGAATAATTCAGGACCTTTCTAAACCACTCCAGCGTATACGTCTTGGGCAGAAGCATCGGCGGGCGCGTGAACAACTCCGCGTAAGGCCGCAACGCGGAGGAGATCATCCAAAACAACGGGAAGACCGCGGCCACCAGCATCAGGAGCAGGATGACATAGGCACCGCCCCTGGCAATGTTTTCAGCCCGGTTGAACGACTTTCCCATACGCTACGCCTCCTCCGAGTCGATCTTGAAGAATTTGAAGTACAGCGCGATCATGACCGCCACGAATACGAGCAGCAAAATGGTAATCGCCGAACCCCTGCCCATGGCGCTGCGCTTCCACGCCGTGAAGTAGGCCATGATCGATACCGTCTGGGTGGCTTTCGCCGGGCCACCGCCGGTGGTCAGGAAGATGAAGTCATAATTGTTGAAGACCCATATTGTGCGCAGAATCAGCAGCACGCCGACGATTTTCTTAAGCGATGGCAGGATGATGTACCGGAGCCGCTGAAAGAAGTTCGCACCCTCGATCTTCCCCACCTCGTAGTAATCCGCCGGGATGGTTTGCATCCCTGCGTTCAGAGCCAGCACCATAAACGGCGTTCCGAACCATATGTTCATCACAATGACCGCAAACATGGCCCACGTCTTCGTCCCGAACCAAGCGATCGGCTCGCCGATGATTCCCAGGCCCATGAGCGCATAGTTGATTACGCCGAACCCGGAGTCCAGCATCCAGTCCCACACAAACGTCATCGCAACGGAAGGAAACGTCCAAGGCACCAATAATCCCACCCGGAAGGCCGAACGCCCGAAGGGAATTTTCTGCAGCGCAAGTGCCCCGACCATCCCAAGCATAAGCTGACCGCCGACAGACCCCACGGTGAATATCAGGCTGTTTATGAGGCTGATCCAGAACTCGCTCCCGCCCAGAACCATCGCGTAATTCTGAAAGCCCACAAACTTTGTGGCCTTCATCGTTAGCATCGACATGTTCGTAAAGCTGTTGTAGACCGTTAGCGCCGCGGGATACGCGATCAGCCCGACGATCAGGATGAGAGAAGGAATCAAAAAAATTTGCGCCAGATGATCGTCAAGCCACGCTCCGGGGCACCTGCTTAGATTTGGTTTTCTCAGTTGCCGCGTCATGGAGCCTGCCTCCTTTTTGTGAAAAGCGCCGCCGGGCTTTTCCGCGCGTCAGCCCGGCGTGCATGCCGGGCTGACGCCTTCCCTGTGATTTGCCGGGAACCCTGATTACCAGCCGAGCGCTTCCTTCTGCTCGTTGACGGCTTCCTGCATGCGCTCCGCACACGCCTTCACCGCGTCGGCCACCGGAGCGCCGTTGACGATGATATCCTGGAACATCTCCTCCACGTATCCGCTGGTCAGGACGCCAGAGAACGGATTGGCACCAAATTGATTGCCGATGGAGTAGCCACCCTGCTCGATGCCCTGGGCCTGGGTCTGAGACGCCTTGAGCGCGAGCGCGTTTTCAAACACAGGCAGTTTCCAGAAGGCACTGTCCTCCGCCGCAATCGCCTTCATCGTGGGGTTCATGCCGGGCTGGTAGCTGGCCAGGAAATCGACGTAATTGTCTTCCTCGAACATGAACCGGACGAAGTCCTTCGCGGTTTCCACGTTGTCGCCGTTGCAAACGCAAACCGGGAAAGTGGTGATGTAGTTGGCCGGCGCCAGCGCAACATCCATCTTCTCCGCGATCTCAGGCGCGGAATCCAGCGCGCTCTTGATGGTGAAGGCGCTGTCCAGCGTCATCAGCGTTGCGCCGGTATTGAGCAGTGTGAACTGATCGTTGATGATGAAGTCCATTGCACTTGGCTGCGAACCAGCGTTGTACATGTCGATCAGGAACTCGACCGCCTTGATGGTCTCGGGGGAGTCGAAGACGATGTTATAGGATTTGTCAAAGTACTGTGCGCCAAAGGTGCGCATGAAAATGTCCAGCATGAAGGCGGAGCCATAGTCCGACGTGTTGAACAACTGCTGGAAGGCATAGGACGGCGGATTGTTGATGGCCTTCGTGACGGCAAGGTATTCCTCCGGCGTGGTCGGCACACTCTGCCCCGCCGCTTCCAGGGCGTCCTTTCGGTAAATCAGCAGGCGGTCGTGGGCGTAGTGCGGCACCGCCATATAGTGGCCATCATAGTAC
>JAEZTD010000385.1 GCA_023443705.1 Bacillota bacterium
GTATGCGGTTGTACGCGGCCCGGAACGCGGGAAAGGTCGCCACCCGGGCGGATTTCTCCGCCGCGCTCAGCGAAGCGGCGGGACGGGACGCGGACGGGCTTTTGACCGAGCTGCTCGCCGAGATCGACCAGTACGTCGGGCAGGCGCTGGATTGGTATGAATGACGATACCGCGTGAAATGGGCTTACATCGCCGGGATTTCGTCACGCCCGCCGCGCGTTTGGTGCGCCTTATCGGACAATTTAAACGAAAAGCGGTTTATTCTGCCGGGAGTTTGGTATAATAAGGATGATTCGCGGCCGACACGGCTGCTGTCAAAGGAGTGATCACGATGGCGGAAGAACTGCGCAAGGTTTTGATGGCGGGCGTCGGCGCCGTGGCGAAGGCTGTCGAAAAGACGGCGGAAGCGATTGGCGAGGCGACGAAGGGCGAGAACCGCGAACGCGTCAAAGCGACGGTGGAAGATCTGGCGAAGAAGGGCGAAGACGCCTTCGAGAAGGGTAAGGCCGCGGGCGGCGAGCTGTTTGGCAAGATCGGCGATGCCTTTTCGGGGCTGAAGAGCGTGGAGGCGGACGACATCAAGGCGCGCCTCTCCGACCTGGCCGACGACGCGCTGGACGAGGTGGAGAAGGCGGTGGCCGAGATCAAGCGCTGGCGCGCTGACAACAAGTCGTCCGGTGGCGGTGACACCGGCACGCACCCGGAGTCCGGCGACAAGCCTGAGGACTATGAAGCCGAAGCCGAAAAGGCGGCGGATGACACGGTCTCGCGCTCCGACGGAGAAGACCTGTCTGAAGGCACGAAGCGCGACGAATAACCTGCGAGCATCTTTGCGGGGCGCCCGAAGTTCGGGCGCCCCGCTGTTTTTCCCGACTTCACTTTCCATCCGGAAGGGGAAGACCCTATGATTATGCCCCTGCGCAACCGCTTTACGTTCACTTTCGATCGCTGACGGCGAAGCCGTAAGTGATCGAAAGGGATTTAGCCCGCGCGTCCTTTTCAGATTGGCGGGGGTATGCTATACTATCGGTAAACGCATTTTGGAGGATCGCATGTTTGAGCTTCACGCGCCTTACAAGCCCCAGGGCGATCAGCCGCAGGCCATCGAAGCGCTGGTGGACGGCCTTGCGCGCGGGGAAAAGCATCAGGTTCTGCTGGGTGTGACCGGCTCCGGCAAGACCTTTACGATGGCCAGCGTGATCGCGAAGGCGCAGCGCCCGGCGCTCATCATCGCCCACAACAAGACGCTGGCCGCGCAGCTGGCCTCCGAGTTCCGGGAGTTCTTTCCGGAGAGCGCCGTCGGCTACTTCGTCAGCTATTACGACTACTATCAGCCGGAGGCATACATCGCCTCCTCCGACACCTACATCGAGAAGGATTCGTCCATCAACGACGAGGTCGACCGCATGCGCCACAGCGCCACCGCATGGCTCTCCGAGCGGCGGGACGTCATCATCGTGGCGTCGGTCAGCTGCATCTACGGCCTGGGCGATCCGCGGGAGTACACCGAGCTTGCGGTCTCGCTGCGTGAGGGCATGAAGCTGGATCGGGATCAGCTGATCGACCGGCTGATCGACATCCAATACGTGCGCAACGACTTTGAGTTTGAGCGCGGCACCTTCCGCGTGCGCGGGGACGTGGTGGAGATCATCCCCGTGGGCGAGATGGAGAAGGCGCTCCGGGTGGAGTTCTTCGGCGAGGAGGTCGAACGCATCAGCGAAATCGACACCTTGACCGGGCAGCCGTCGCGCCACTTCAGCCACGCCGTGGTGTTCCCGGCGTCCCACTACGCGGCGTCGCGGGAAAAGCTGGAGAAGAGCATCGAGGAAATCGAGCGGGATGTCACCAGCCAAGTGGAAGCCTTCAAGGAGAGCGGGCGGCTGCTCGAAGCCCAGAGGCTCGAACAGCGCACGCGGTACGATCTTGAGATGCTCCGGGAGATCGGCTACTGCTCCGGGATCGAAAACTACTCCCGCTACTTCGACGGCCGTCAGCCCGGCGATGCGCCCTTTACGCTGATAGACTACTTCCCGAAGGATTTTATCCTGTTCATCGACGAAGCCCACGCCACCATTCCGCAGGTTCGCGCCATGTACAACGGCGACCGGGCGCGGAAGACCGCCCTCGTCGATTACGGCTTCCGCCTGACCAGCGCCTATGACAACCGCCCCCTCAAGTTCCATGAATTTGAGGGCCGCGTCGGGCAGGCCATCTACGTGTCCGCCACCCCCGGTCCCTACGAAATGGAGCGCGCGGGACAGGTGGTGGAGCAGATCATCCGACCCACCGGCCTGATCGATCCGGAGATCATCGTGCGCCCCGCGACCGGACAGGTAGACGACCTTCTCGGCGAGATCCGCACCGTTACCGCGCGCGGCGACCGGGTGCTGGTCACCACCCTCACCAAGCGCATGGCCGAAAACCTGACCACGTACCTGCGCGAAATGGACGTCAAGGTCGAATACATGCACTCCGACGTCGAAACGCTGGAGCGCATCAAGCTCCTTCGCGGCCTCCGGCTGGGCGAGTTTGACGTGTTGGTGGGCATCAACCTGCTCCGCGAAGGACTCGACCTTCCGGAGGTGGCGCTGGTGGCGATTCTGGACGCCGACAAGGAGGGATTTCTCCGCAGCGAGACCAGCCTCATCCAGACCATCGGCCGGGCGGCCCGAAACGTGGAGGGCCGCGTGGTCATGTACGCCGACAAGCTGACCGATTCGATGATGCGCGCCATCTCGGAAACCAACCGTCGCCGCGCGCTGCAGGAGGCGTTTAATACCGCCCACGGCATCACGCCGGTAAGCGTCCGCGCCGTGGTGCGTGAGTTGATGGAGGTCAGCCGCGCGGCGGAGGCCGACGCCTTCTCCCAGTCCGACGAGGAGAAGCGGATGACCATCGAGCGGCTGGAGGATGAGATGCTGGCCGCCGCCGGTGCGCTGGATTTTGAGCGCGCCGCAAAGATGCGCGACCAGATGCTCGCCCTCAAGGGAGAAGGGCCGATGGCGACAAACGAGAAGTCCCGCCTCGGCCGGCGCGGCAAACCCCGAAAGCTCAAAAAATAAGTCCTGCATCAGGGCCAAGCCCCTCGGCATAGGCTGAAACGGCAGTCTGGCGACGGGAGGGGCGGGGCGTGAAGCAGTATATTGTGGAGCGCGTGCTGGCGGAAGCCGCCTTTATACTGGAACACGGCGCGACGGTCAGGGCCTGCGCCGCGGCGAGGGGCGTCAGCAAGACGACGGTGCACAAGGACATGCGCGCGCGGCTGCCGAGGATCGACCGCAAGCTGGCCTTGAGCGTCGACCGGGTGCTTGGCATCAACCGGCAGCAGCGCCACATACGCGGCGGGCTCGCGACGCGAAGGAAATACAAGCTGGCGCAATGAATGCGCGGAGGCGGCTTATCTTACCGCACAGAAGAGAATCTGACAAGCGAGGGTTACGAAGATGCAATGGAACATCGCGCTGGACATCGGCGCCAGCGGGGTTCGCATGGCGGTGCGCGGGCGCGGCGCGTCCTTTTTTGAAAGCGCCGCGGTGGCGATGCGCGGAAACGAAGCGAAGCCCTTCAAGATCGGCGACGAGGCGCTGCCCTTTTACGGGCGCGCCACGGGTAGCTACCGCGTCGGCTTTCCAATGGATGCCGGTCAGGTGGCGGACGAAGGGCTTTTGCGCGCCTGGTATACCCGGCTGCTGCGCGAAGCGGGTTCGGTCGGCCTCGGCCACCGGCAGCGCGTGCTGATCGCCCGGCCGGGCGCGGCGGGCAGCTACACCGTGAAGGCGCTGGTCGCCTGCTGCATGGAGGCCGGCGCGGCGGGCTGCAGCCTGATCCGATCGGACCTCATGGCGGCGGCGGGCGCAGGGCGCGATCCGATGAAGCCCGAGGGCACGTTGGTGGGCGAACTGGGCGCGGGTTCGATGACGGCGACGCTGTTTTCGATGGGGCGCGTGGTGGAATCCCGATCGCTGCCCTGGGGCATGCGCAGGGCGGACGAGGCCATCATGGCGCTGCTTCGAAATGAATACGCGCTGGAGATCGGCCCCCACACCGCCGAGGAACTCAAGCTCTCCGTGATGAGCGCGCTGGGCGGCGCGAAGCTTACGGCGGTTGTGCGCGGGCTGGATCTCAACGCTGGCTTGCCCCGTGCGCGGGATGTGGCAGCGGCGAAGCTTCACGAGGCCATCGGGCCCGTGGTGGACGGCTTCTGCAAGCTGGTACAGTCGGTGGTACTCCGCGCGCCGGCGGAACTGGCTGCGGACCTGGCCGACAGCCCCATCGCGCTGACAGGCGGCGGCGCTTCGCTCTTCGGGCTGGACAAGCTGATCGCAGAAAAGACGGGCCTGAGCGTGATGATTCCGCAGGACCCCGCCGGATGCGTCGCCCGTGGGCTCGCCGCGGCACTGGAGACCCCCGCTCGGTACGAGGCGGTCGCCGAAGCCGGCGCCACGCTGCTAAAAGCCTGATCCCGATACAAATGGACCGCCCGATGGCGGCATACAGGAGGTTTACCCATGAAGAAACTTTCGGCACTCGCACTCGCACTGATTCTTCTGACCATACCCGTAATCGGCTTTACCGAGAACGGCTCGCCCGAGTCCGACGCTTTTACCCAGGAGGGCGCCGAACCCGCCGACGCGGCGGAGGACTGGTCGGACGAACCCACGGAGGGATCCGAAGCCGAGGATCTGGCGGACGCTCCGGAAGAGGGCGCGCCATCCGAAGATGAAGCCGAGAATGAGACCATTCCGGAGCCGATCGATCCTGCTTCGGTGTCCCGGGGCGCAAAACCGCTCTATGCGCTGATCGCCCGGGCGCTGACCCTGGGCGCGACGCCCTTTGACAGCGAGCCGGACGCGACAACCGCCTGGGCGCTCACCTACGCGGCGCTGGAGCAGAGCGCGCTGGAGGGGATGACGAACGGGCATGTTTCGCAGGAGGCGCTGGATGCCGCTTACGGCGCGATCTTCGCCGTCGGTGCGCTGCCCGAAATGCCTGATGGGTTCACGCTGCTCAGGCTGGAGGACGGCCTGTACAGCGTCACCTCCGACCCGGGCGACGTGCAGTATGCGCCCTACGCGCTGGACGCCTTCGAAGAGAATGGCGCGGTGTCGGCGGAAGCCGCCGTTATGATCACGACGTCCTATACGCCTCAGGACCTATTTGCCCTCGTCCGTGTTTCGCTCACGCCGGATGCACAGGCCCCCTTCGGCGCGCGCCTCTCGGGCTTCCAGCCGATCACCGGCGCGCCCGCCATGACCGGCGCGGAGGCCACGACGGTGCTGCCCGATTACAAGGGCATCACCTACGGCGCGGTCAACGTACTGGACGGCAAGAACGATACCTGCTGGGCTTACTCGGAGGACGAGACCCCCGGCGCGGTGCTGACGCTGTCTTCAGTCGTGCCCGAGACGGTGCGCGGCATTCGTCTGACGCCCGCCTACGCCAAGAACAATCGCATTGCGCTGGCCAACAACCGCGTGAAGACCTTTCACGTGGCGCTGTCGGACGGCGCGAGCTATGACTTCACCGTCGAGCCCGACATTGGCGCCGATGATTTCGCCCGGTTCACCTCGTTTGCCTTCGAAACGGCCCACGAGGTCACTTGGGTTTCGGTCGAAGTGACGAGCGTCTATCCCGGCGAAAAATATGCCGATACCTGCATCAGCGAAATCGCGCTGTTCTGACAAACCAGCCTTTGAGAGCGCCCGCTTAGGGCGCTCTCATTTTCGATGGAAAGGGAGAAATCCTGGCGTGTGCAGTTCTCAGGAGCCCAAGGGGGTCGGAGGCCACCCGCTTGGGTGCGCTGATGACGCAATGTCAGGACAAGAGCGGAGGAGCGGATGATGACGGATCGGGAACTTTTGAAGCGCTACCGGGTGGTTACGCCCTGCAGTACCGTGGTGTCCGGTTTCTACGGGGCGGAACACACCGCTCCGGCAACGAACACCTTCCGGGTCTACGCGGACCCGCGCGCCTACGGGCGGCAGGTTTTTCGGTTTCAGGTCGTAAACGTCCGGGAGACCACTCGGGGGGAGATGGGGGACCGCCTCGGCGGCACGCCCGGCGGCCTCTGGCGCATCGACGAGGCCTTTGTCGCAGACGGCGGCACGCGCCGGGACGGCGCGCTCCGCGGCGCGCCGGTGCCGGTGACTTTTGACGGGCTGCAAACGCGCGCGGTGGCTCCGGGCGAGGTTTTCCTGAGCGACGAGGTGGCTCTGGAGCTGCCCGAAGGGCACGATCTCGCGTTTTCGTGGACAGTGACCCGCGTGTCCGATGTGCCCGCGATCCCCTGCGCGGCGGAATCGGTCAT
This sequence comes from Bacillota bacterium, assembly GCA_023443705.1. Lineage (GTDB taxonomy): Bacteria > Bacillota > Clostridia > Christensenellales > Aristaeellaceae > JAEZHK01. The sequence goes on from JAEZTD010000385.1 coordinate 6,308, forward strand.
GGCGGCCTACGCGAAGCCGAGCGGCGGCGCGGGTGCGGCGGCTTCGGACGGATTTGCGATGGAATTCAATGGCCGCGCGGCGCTGCCGTCGCTCCTTCTGCGCCGCACGCCTTCCGACCGGCTGATCGCGTTTCTGGGCGATTCCGTCACCCAGGGCTACGGCACCGGCGAAGGGCGGGAGGCGTTCTGGGTGGCGGGGGTGATCCGCGGCTTGCCGGAGGGGGTCAACGCGCTCAACCTCGGCAGCGGCTGGGCGCGCGCGTACGACGCCGCGGCGGACGGCCCGTGGCTTAAAAGGGCCAAGGCGGCGGATGAGGCCGTGGTATGCCTGGGCATCAACGACATCGGCACCTGCCGCCGGCCCGCCCGGGAGATCGCGGAGGACCTGGGCCGGATTGTCCGGGCGCTCAAGGCCGCCAACCCGGAAATGCGCGTGACGCTGTTCACGCTGCCGCCCTTTGATTTTTCTGGCGGACAGCTTGACGCCTGGCGGCAGTTAAACGACTGGATCCGCGGGGGCGGCGCGCCGGAGGCGGACGTGTTCGACACCGTGCCGGTGCTGGGGCAGCCTGAGCCTGACGGACACAGAACCCGGGAGGAATACCGCTTTCTTCTCGACGCGCACCCCAATGCCCGGGCGGGCGAAGCGCTCGCGGGCGCATTTCTCGCGTGGCGGGCGGCGCGCCGGTGAGCCCCGACAAGCCCGATGCACTGGCCGCGGAGCGCGCGCAAAAGGGAGCGCCCGTGCCGTGCAAAATAACATGCGCTTTTCTTGACAGCGGCAATTCCCGGCTTTATAATGTTTTCATCAGCAGCGAAGGCGCTGCGGAGCCCTATGGTGGGTTCCGCGGCGTCTTTCACACTTTAGGGGGTTAAAGCGATGAGCAAGATGCCGGAGATTTTTGGTTCCCTCGTGTTCAACGATACGGTCATGAAGGCTCGGCTTCCGCACGACACCTACAAGGCGTTCAAGAAAAAGCTGGCCAAGGGTGAACCGCTCGACCGTCCCACCGCCGACGTCATTGCCAACGCGATGAAGGATTGGGCTTTGGAAAAGGGCGTGACTCATTACACCCACTGGTTCCAGCCCATGACCGAGATCACCGCCGAAAAGCACGAGGCCTTCATCAGCCCCTCGGGCGACAGTGTGATCATGGAATTCTCCGGCAAGGAACTCATCAAGGGCGAGCCAGACGCGTCCAGCTTCCCCTCCGGCGGCCTGCGCGCCACCTTCGAAGCCCGCGGCTACACCGCGTGGGACCCCACCAGCTACGCGTTCATCAAGGAAAATACGCTGTGCATCCCCACCGCGTTCATGTCCTACACCGGCGAGGTGCTGGACAAGAAGACGCCGCTTCTGCGCTCCATGGACGCGATCAACATCCAGGCGATGCGCATCCTGAAACTGTTCGGCAGGACTGATGTCAAGCGGGTCGTCACCACCATTGGCCCGGAGCAGGAGTATTTCCTGATCGACAAGTCCATGTACGACAGGCGGCCGGACCTGATCTACACCGGCCGCACGCTGTTCGGCGCCCGCCCGCCCAAGGGGCAGGAGCTTGAGGACCATTACTTCGGCGCACTGAAGAAGCGGGTATCCGAGTTCATGAAGGATCTGGACGAAAACCTTTGGAAGCTGGGCGTTCTGGCCAAGACCGAGCACAACGAGGTATCGCCCGCGCAGCACGAACTCGCGCCGATCTACAATAACACCAACGTCGGCACCGACCATAACCAGATCACGATGGAAATGCTCAAGAAGGTCGCCGCCGAGCACGGTATGGTGTGCCTGCTGCACGAAAAACCCTTTGCGGGCGTCAACGGCTCGGGCAAGCACAACAACTGGTCCATCGCCACCGACACCGGGGCGAACCTTCTGGAGCCCGGCGCGTCGCCGAGCGAGAATGCCCAGTTCCTCCTGTTCCTGGCGGCGGTCATCAAGGCGGTCGACGAGCATCAGGACCTTCTGCGCATCTCCTGCGCAAGCGCGGGCAACGACCACCGCCTGGGCGCCAGCGAGGCCCCGCCGGCCATCATCTCCATGTTCCTGGGCGAGGAATTGACCGGGATCGTCGAGGCGCTGGTCGCAAAGGCCACCTACTGCCCCAAGTGCAAGGACGAAATGGACATCGGCGTCGCCGTGCTGCCCCACTTCTTCAAGGACACCACGGACCGCAACCGCACCTCGCCGTTCGCGTTCACTGGCAACAAGTTTGAGTTCCGCATGGTCGGCTCGGCGTTCTCCGTCGCGGACCCGAACACCGTGCTCAACACCATCGTGGCCGAGTCGCTGCGCGTGTTCGCTGACAGGCTGGAGAAGGCCGAGGACTTCAACGCGGAGCTTAACCGCCTGATCCGCCACACCATGCGTGACCACAAGCGCATCATCTTCAACGGCAACAACTACGCGGACGAGTGGGTGACCGAGGCCGAGTCCCGCGGGCTCCTCAACTGGAAGTCCGCTTCCGAGGCCATGCCGCACCTGTCCGACGCGAAGAACGTCGCGCTGTTCAAGCAGCACAGCATCTTCACCGCGGCCGAAGTACACTCCCGCCAGGACATCCTGCTGGAGAATTATGTGAAAATCATCACGATCGAGGCGCTGACGATGCTCGACATGGTCGGCCGCGAGATCCTGCCCGCGGTGCTGGGCTTCAGTGGGAAGCTCGCCAAGGCCGCCGGCGCGAAGGTCGCGCTGGGCATCACCGCCGACGCCGAGAAGGGGCTTTGCGAAAAGATCAGTGTGCTCGCGTCTGGCATCGTCGTTGCCGCCGGGGCGCTGGATGCCGCCGTCAAGGGTGTTCCGGAAGAGGGCGTCGAG
>JAEZTD010000236.1 GCA_023443705.1 Bacillota bacterium
CGTGTACACCGCCCGGAAGGTTTCAAACGCGACGGGCATGGTTTCGGAGAATCGATAGCCCAGTTCCCGGCCCTCGGCGGCGAAGAAGCGCCGGTGGCCTTCCCGCCACGGATCGAGGTTCTCATCCTCGCCTTCGAGCCTCGCCAGCTCGAAGGTCATTTTATCTCCACAGAACGCCTGTGCCCGCTCGTCCACCGTCAGCCCTCCTTGGTGAGTTGTTCCACGGTCACAAAGGAATAGCCCTCTGCCATGAGCCGCGGCGCCGCGAGGCGAATGGCCTCGAGGGCGTTTTCGTTGTACATCGGGTGCATCAGGAGGATCGAGCCGGGGCGCGCCTGCGCCGTTATGTAGTTCGAAAGCGCCTCGGCGTCCGCGTCCGCGCCCAGTACCGTCTCCGGCTCCACGTCCGCCAGCACCGTGGTGATGCCCTCGCGCGCAAGGTACCAGGGCAGTGCGAGCAGCCGCTTGAAGTAGGGCGGGCGGAAATAGATTTCGCCCGTGTATCCGGCCTCGCGGATCAGGCGGCTGGTGTCGCCGACCTCCCGCGCGCAGTCCGCGAGGGAAACCATGAGCATCCGCCGGTGGCTGTAGGTGTGGTTGCCCACCGCGTGCCCCGCCGCGATGATCGCCCGCGCGTCCCCCGGGCGCTCCTCGATGGCCCCGCCGCACAAAAAGAACGTGGCCGGGATGTCCAGCGCGCGGAGGGTTTTCAAAATTTCTTCGGTATTTTCGGACGGCCCGTCGTCAATGGTCAGCGCGATCAGCTTTTTGCCCGTCTCCACGCGGGTCACGAGGCGGCCGAAGAGCTGGAACGATCGGGATTTGGACAGAAAAAACGCGCCGAAGGCGAGGGCGATAAGCGCCAAAATGGAAAGAGACGGGATCAGGATGCGCCGCGCGCGCGATGCGTTCATGCGGTTGCTCCCTTCGCATTTTCTCCATGATACGCCCCTGCGCGGCGCGCGTCAATGGCGCTTAACTTTTTTCCCTTTCTGTGGTACACTCGTCGGGAGAAGGTGAGAACATGCATCGGATCCTGATCGTCGAGGACGATTTGACCATCGCGGGCGCGCTGGAGCGGCACCTCGCGTCCTGGGGGTACGAAGCCCGCGCGGTGCGGGACTTTCAAAACGTGCTCGCGGAGTTCACACGCTACGACCCGCAGCTGGTGCTCATGGACATCTCGCTGCCCTTTTTCAGCGGCTACCACTGGTGCGCCGAGATCCGGAAGGTCTCGAAAGTACCGGTGATCTTCCTGTCCAGCGCGTCGGAGAGCATGAACATCGTGATGGCCATTTCGATGGGCGGCGACGACTTCCTCGCCAAGCCCTTCGACCCGAGCGTTCTGACCGCCAAGGTGCAGGCGATGATGCGCCGCGCCTACGATTTCGCCGGGCACAGCGACCTGATCGAGCACAGGGGCGTCGTCGTGAATGCCTCCGACGCGAGCCTCCACTACGAGGGCCGGCGGCTGGACCTTACCCGTAACGAGCTGCGCATCCTGATGACATTGATTGAGTGCCGGGGCGCGGTCGTCTCCCGGGAGGCGCTGATCGAGCGGCTCTGGGAGAGCGACAGCTTCGTGGACGAAAACACGCTGTCGGTCAATGTGTCGCGGCTCCGGCGCAAGCTGGAGGGCGCGGGGCTTTCCGGCTTCATTGAAACAAAAAAGGGCCTGGGCTACATCGTCTTGTAGCGGGGGAGGGCTAAAATGCTTGCATACTTCAAGGCCCGCGCTTCGGCCGCGGCGCTACTCATCCTGTGCGCGGGCATCTTCGCCGGGGTGTTTTTTCTGTACGCTCTTCCGTGGCAGGCGGCGCTCTACGGCGGCGCGCTGAGCCTTGTGGCGGTGGCAGCCTTCTGGCTCAGGGACTTCCGGCGCTACCGGGAGAAGTGCGCGCTTCTTCAGGAGATGGTCCATGAGGTTTCCGTGTCGCTCGAGCGCCTGCCCGCGCCGGGGGACGAAATTGAGGCCGGGTATCAGGCGCTCCTCCGGGCGCTGTTTGACGACGCCGCGCGGCGGCAGGCCGAGAGCGCCGCGCAGATAGGCGGCATGGCGGAGTATTACACCCTCTGGGCGCACCAGATCAAGACACCCATCGCCGCCCAACGGCTCCTGCTCGAGGAGCGGGAACTGGACGCCCGCGCCCTTTCGGCGGAGCTCTTCCGCATCGAGCAGTATGTGGAGATGGCGCTTTGCTACCTCAGGCTGGACAGCGAGTCCACCGACTATGTGATCCGGGAGATCGACCTCGACGGCGTGATCCGGCAGGCGCTCAGAAAGTACGCGGCGCTCTTCATCCGGGGAAAGATCTCGCTTCGGTACGAGCCGGTGGGCGCCAGGGCGCTGACGGACGAGAAGTGGCTAAGCTTCGTGGTGGAGCAGGTGCTGTCAAACGCGGTCAAGTACGCGCCCGGCGGTACGATTTCGATAAGGCTTGAGGCGCCCTGCACCCTCGTCGTCGAGGACGACGGCATCGGCATCGCGCCGGAGGATTTGCCCCGGGTGTTTGAAAAGGGCTACACCGGCCTCAACGGCCGGTACGACAAGCGCGCCACCGGCATCGGTCTGTACCTTTGCCGACGGGTGATGAAAAAGCTGGGCCACGGTATCTCCATAACTTCAGCGCCGGGCGCGGGCACCGCCGTTCGGCTGGCGCTTGAGACAAGGCCGCTGCCGGTGGAATAGCCGCATTCCATCCTGGCGGAAACCTTTCCAAAATGTAAGGCTGGCCGGGGGAAATGTAAGCCGGATCGATGGCTCCGGCCGGCCTTGGGATTGTACAATATGGCCGTACACTGAATTCGGAGGATCAAACGATGGCCATACTGGAAGTGGATAGCCTGAAGAAGACCTACACCACGCGCTTCGGCGCGCAGAAGGTGGAGGCGCTCAAAAACGTGTCCTTTGAGGTGGAGCCGGGGGAGTTCGTCGCGATCATGGGCGAATCCGGCTCCGGCAAGACGACGCTTCTAAACCTACTCGCGGCGTTCGACCGCCCCACAGGCGGCGAGATCCGGCTTTCCGGAAAAGCGCTGTCCGGCGTCAAGGACCGGGACATCGCCGCCTTCCGGCGGGAAAACCTGGGTTTTGTGTTTCAGGACTTCAACCTGCTCGACACCTTCTCGCTGGAGGACAACATCTACCTGCCGCTGGTGCTGGCGGGCCAAGCCTACCCCGAAATGCGGGAGCGCCTGATGCCCGTCGCCGAAAAGCTGGGCATCACGGAAATCCTGAAAAAGTACCCCTACGAGGTGTCCGGCGGGCAGAAGCAGCGCGCCGCGATCGCCCGGGCGCTGATCACAAAGCCCATGCTGGTGCTGGCGGATGAGCCCACCGGCGCGCTGGATTCCCGGTCCGCCGACGAGCTCCTTCGCCTGTTCGGCCAGATCAACCGGGGCGGCCAGACGGTTCTCATGGTCACCCACTCGACCCGGGCGGCCAGCCACGCCAGCCGCGTGCTCTTCATCAAGGACGGCGAGGTGTTCCATCAGATATACCGCGGGCAGGCGGACAACGACGCGCTCTACCAGAAGATCGCTTCTGCGCTGACCCTGATGGCGACGGGCGGTGACCGGCGATGACCACAGCGCTCTACCTCCGGCTCGCCCGGATGAACATCAAAAACAACCGTAAAATCTACCTTCCCTATGCGCTGACCGCCGTTGGCATGGTGGCGATGTTTTACATCGTAATGTTCCTGGCCTCCGACGAGGAGGTGGGGAAGATCGCCGGGGGCTCGATGCTCCAGATGATCCTGGGTTTTGGCACCGGCGTGGTGGCGCTGTTCGCGGCGATCTTCCTGTTCTACTCCAGCGGCTTTGTGATGAAGCGGCGCAAGACGGAGCTGGGGCTGTACAGCGCGCTGGGCATGGGCAAGCGCCACATCGCGCGGGTGCTGATGTGGGAGTCGGCCTTTGTCGCCATCTTCGGCGTGGCTTCGGGCCTCGGCGCGGGGGTTCTCTTCAGCAAGCTCGGGCAGCTGGTGATGCTGCGGCTGGTCGCGAAGACGGCCTCCTTCAGCTTCAACGTGTCGCCCTTTGCGATCGTCGCGACGGTCATCCTGTTTGCCGTCGTGTTCTTCCTGATCCTCGTCTCGAACCTTCTGCAGGTGCGCGCGTCGAGCCCGGTGGAGCTTTTAAAGAGCGGCAGCGCGGGCGAGCGGGAGCCCCGGGCCAACTATGTACTCTCGGCGCTGGGGGCGCTGCTCCTCGGCGCGGGCTACTACCTGGCGCTGACCGTGGACAACCCCGTCGCCGCGTTCACCTGGTTCTTCGTGGCGGTGATTCTGGTCATCCTCGGCAGCTACCTGCTCTTCATCTCCGGCAGCGTGGCGCTCCTGAAGATTCTGAGAAGGAACAAGCGCTACTATTACCGAACCAGCCACTTCGTGTCGGTGTCCGGCATGTTCTACCGGATGAAGCGCCACGGCGCGGGCCTCGCGTCCATCTGCATCCTCTCGACGATGGTGCTGGTGATGATCTCCTCCACCACGTGCCTCTACGCCGGCATGGACGACGCCATGCGCGTGCAGTTCCCCCGGAACTATGAAATCAGCGTAGAAACCGAAGGGCCGGTGGCCCCGGCGGCGGTGAAAGCGGTTGCGCTGAAGGCGACAGGGGCGGTGGGCCTCGCCCCCGAAAAGGTGATCGACTACAGAAGCCTGTCCTTCTCCGCCTACGAGGACGGCGGCGCGCTGATGCTGGGCAGCGACTCGGCGGCGCTGGCGGCCTCCGGCGGGCGCTTCATCCGGGTGCACGCCGTGCCCGCCGAGGACTACACCCGCCTAAGCGGCGGCGCGCTGATCCTTCAGGACGGCGAGGCCGCCGTGTACGCCGAAGGCGGGGACGTGGGTGAAACCGTCGATATCGGCGGCGTGCGCTTTAAGGTCGGCAAGCGGCTTCGCGGCTTTGTCGGCGCGGACGCGAACCCGGTGTCCGTCACCCCCGAAATCTACGTGTTCGTGCCCGACGAGAAGGACATGCTGGCGCTCTACGGCGCGCAGAAGGCGGCCTACGGCGAAAACGCCTCGGCCTTCCAATACGGCTACAGCTTCGACGTGGTGGCGGACCGGGATGCGCAGATCGCGCTGGGCAAAGCGCTGGAAACAGGCCTTCGGGACGCGCTGGGGACGTTCTCCCTCCGGTCTGCGGCGGACGCGTGGAACGACTTCCTCGGCATCTACGGAGGGCTATTGTTTCTGGGGCTTCTCCTCGGGCTCACGTTCGTGCTGGCGGCGGTACTCATCATGTACTTCAAGCAGATTACCGAGGGCTACGAGGACAACCAGCGCTTCGACATCCTGAAGAAGGTGGGCATGACCCGCCGGGAGATTCAGAAGACCATCAACTCCCAGGTGCTGACGGTGTTCGCGCTGCCCCTTCTGGCGGCGGCGATGCACATGGCGTTCGCATTCCCGATGGTGGCGAAGATCCTTCGGGTGTTCGGCCTCGTCAATACCAGCCTCTTCCTCTCGGTGACGGCAATCACCATCCTGGTCTTCGCGCTGGTCTACGTGGCGGCGTACCTGATGACCTCCCGCGCCTACCTGGCCATCGTCGGCGGCGCGAATGGCGGAGGATTGCGCTGAAATCCGCTCCGCGTCTTTCAGCGCGAATGGCGGCGAAACCCGCTGCGCGTTTTTCGCCGCATGGGGTATATGCGCGCGCCTGAAATCCTGACGGATTTCCGGGCGGCGCACTGACTTCAGGAATCGTTTCCTCCGCCAGTAAACGCACTGGCTACGGAAACCGTTCCCGGCGTACACGCCGCCGGGAACGAATAAAGCCCGACGGAGATTCAACTGATGCAAAGCCCCGGCGTTCTTGCGCCGGGGCTTCGTATGTCGCATTTTAGTGCTTGTCGGGGTGGCAGGCGCCGCCGGAGGGGCAACTGCCGCAGTCGCAGCCGCAACCGCCGGTCTTGCGGTCTTTGAAGACTTTCCGCGCGGCCAGCGCGACGATTGCCAGCACGATGGCCAGTACGATGATGTTGCCGAGCATTAGGCCGTCACTCCTTTGATGTCGCGAAGGTGGTTGTTGTCGTAGCGGTTCGGGCGAACCATCAGGTAGATTCCGCCGGCCAGCGCGAGAAGCGCCAGCAGTGTACCGAAGGTGAAGCCCTGGGTGAACGAGATGCCGATCTGGTAGAAGATGAAGGCCACGACATAGGCGAACACGGTCAGGTAGCCGATGGCGATCCACGTCCACTTGCGGGAGTTCATCTCGCGGCTGATGGCACCGATGGCCGCGAAGCAGGGCGCGCACAGGAGGTTGAACAAGAGGAAGCTGAAGGCCGAAAGCGCGGTGAAGTGGGCCGCGATCGGGGCCAGACCGCCGAAAACGCCTTCTTCGACCATGCCCAGCGCGTCGCCCGCCACACCGTAGAGCACGCCGAACACGCCGACGACCTCTTCCTTCGCGATCAGGCCCATGATCGTCGCCACGGTGGACTGCCAGTTGCCAAAGCCCAGCGGCGCGAAGATCACGGAGATGGCGCTGCCCACGCGGGCCAGCATCGAGTGGTCCATGTCCTCCACCATGCCGAATACGCCGTCCGTCCAGCCGAAGCCGGAGGTGAACCAGACGAAAACGCTGGCGAGCAGGATGACCGTGCCCGCGCGTTTGATGAAGGACCAGCCGCGCTCCCAGGTGGAGCGGAGCACGTTGACCCCGGAAGGCACGTGGTAGGCGGGCAGTTCCATGACAAACGGCGCCGGGTCGCCCGCGAAGGCCTTCGTCTTCTTTAGGATCACGCCGGAGACGACCACCGCCGCCACGCCGATAAAGTAGGCGCTGGGCGCGACCCACCACGCGCCGCCGAACAGCGCGCCGGCGATCAGCCCGACGATGGGCATCTTCGCGCCGCAGGGGATAAAGGTGGTGGTCATGATGGTCATGCGCCGGTCGCGCTCGTTTTCAATGGTTCGGGACGCCATGACGCCCGGCACGCCGCAGCCGGCGCCGATCAGCATCGGGATGAAGCTCTTGCCCGAAAGGCCGAAGCGGCGGAACACGCGGTCCATGATGAAGGCGACCCGCGCCATGTAACCCACGTCCTCGAGGAGCGCCAGCATCAAAAACAGGATCAGCATCTGCGGCACGAAGCCCAATACCGCGCCCACGCCGCCGACGATGCCGTCAAGGACCAGGCTCTTAAGCCAGTCCACGGTGCCCGCGGCATCCAGCCAGCCCTCGACGACCACCGGGACGCCGGGTACCCAAACGCCGTAGGCGGCGGGGTCGGGCTCCTCGGCGCCGGTAAACTCCGGCGCTTCTTCGAGAGCGCCTTCCTCGAACTCGGCGTAGGCGGCCTGGTAGGCCTCGTCGGCCTCTTTGGCCTCTTCGTACCCGCCGACGGCCTCCTCATACTGGCCTGCGCCGATCCCGAGGAAGTGCCAGCCGTCGCCGAAAACGCCGTCGTTGGCCCAGTCGGTGGCGACGCCGCCGACAGTGGTGATGGCGATGAAGTACACGAGGAACATGACGAGCGCGAAGATCGGCAGCGCCAGCACGCGGTTTGTCACCACCCGGTCAATCCTGTCGGAGGCGGTGTGGCCGCCCCGGTTCTTCTTTTTGACCGCCGCAGTCATCACCTGCGCGATGAACGCGTAGCGCTGGTTGGTGATGATGGACTCGGCGTCGTCGTCCATCTCCGCCTCGCAGGCGCGGATGTCCCGCTCGATGTGGTCCAGGGTCGCCTGGGGCAGGTTCAGCTGCGCGATGACCTTTTCGTCGCGCTCAAAGAGTTTGATGGCATACCAGCGGGTGCGCGCCCCGTCGACCTTGCCCTCGATGGCCTCCTCGATGTGGGCGATGGCGTGCTCTACGCTGCCGTTAAACACGTGGGGCGGTTCGGTCTTTTGACCCTTCGCTGCGATCTCCGCCGCGCGGGCGGCGGCGGCTTGGGAGCCCTCGCCCTTCAGTGCGGAGGTCTCGACCACCTCGCAGCCCAGCGCCTGGCCGAGCTTTGAAAGGTCGATGCGGTCGCCGTTTTTTCGCACCACGTCGATCATGTTGAGCGCCACCACCACCGGAATGCCCAGCTCGGTCAGCTGGGTGGTGAGGTAGAGGTTGCGCTCGATGTTGGTGCCATCCACGATGTTGAGGATCGCGTCGGGCTTTTCGCGGACGAGGTAGTTCCGCGTCACGACCTCTTCCAGTGTGTAGGGCGACAGCGAATAGACACCCGGCAGGTCCTGAACGACCACGTCGGGCCTGCCCTTGAGCTTGCCTTCCTTCTTCTCCACAGTGACCCCCGGCCAGTTGCCCACGTACTGGTTACTGCCGGTGAGGTCGTTGAACATGGTGGTCTTGCCGGAGTTCGGGTTGCCGGCCAGCGCAATTTTTACGGGCATTTCGCTCTCCCCCTCGTTTCTATTCCATCGCATGAAGTCCTCGCGGCTGGTAACCCGCTTCGGCGTCCTGTCATCCTTCCACCTGGATCATCGCGGCGTCGGCCTTGCGCACGCTCAGTTCGTATCCGCGCACGGTCAGCTCCATCGGGTCGCCCAGCGGCGCCAGCTTGCGCACGGTCACCTCCGCGCCCTTGGTCAGCCCCATGTCCATGATCCGGCGCTTGGTCGCGCCTTCGCCGGTCAGCTTCAAGACCCGGACGGTCTCGCCCACCTTCGCATCCCTCAGCGTCTTCATCCCTTCGCCCCCCCTAATAAATTAAATCATGATCCGGGTCGCCATGCCCCGGTCGAGTGCAATGCGGCTGTCCTTGACCGAGAGGATCATATTCCCGCCGATTTCGCTCACCACGGTCACCGGTTCGCCCACCACAAAGCCGAGCTCCGCCAGGTGCCGGCGCACGTCGTCCCGGCCGGTGACCTTTCGGATGATGTTGGTCTCTCCCGCCCTTGCCATCGTCAGCGGCATCATGATCGCCTCCGTAAATTAGCTTGATCTAACAAAAGTAAGCTATGGCTAACCCTTGGGCCAAAGCAATGGTTAGCAAATGCTAACCCTCCGGCCAGAGTATAGCATCGAACACTCCGCCGTGTCAACGTAAACCCGGCCGGTTTTCTAATGTTTAACGTGGGGCAAAACGGGGTAAGCCGTATGCGGCGCATGGACAAAGGACAAAAAGGGAAGCCCCCTTCCATTCCGGGGCGCGAATTGTTATAATGTAGGCAACGGGCCTGTCAGATGCGGAGAAGCCGCTCCGCGCTCTGCCGGTCTATGCCGGGGCAGAGGGACAGAATGTGTTTCGTCATGCGCGCGAGGGACTCGGCCGGGTCCTCCGAATACGCGGCGCGGGTCATGGGCCCAAAGGCCCGGTCTGCGGTAGCGTAGCGGCTGATGCCCCAGCCGTAGGGGCGGCCGAAGGCATCGAGTTTGAAGTCGAAGCCGACAATCACCGCGTCCGTGGACATCATCAGCGCGGTGATCGCCCGGTCGAAGCCCTCCGGCGCGGCGGATTTGAGTTCCACGGTGGAGCGGGGCGCGGCCTCGATCCGGTCGTAGAGCCGTTTCGAAAGGTGGGGCAGACGGCCGTCCTCGTACCGCGCGTCAAAGTCCATCCCGTCGCGGCGGAAATTGCACAGCGCCGGGAACCACTCGTTGCTGACGAAGCCGGCATTTTTGCGGAAGAATTTCCCGTAGGCGAAGCGGCCGATTGCCTGCTGCCGCCATTCCCAGGGGCCTTCGACGTCCCTGGCGAACCAGAATTCCGGCGGCGTCAGTTCTTCGGCGGACAGGCCTTCCACCTCGGAGTGCGAAAAGGGCAAAAAGCCCAGTTCATCGACCCGCCGTACGAGATCCTCCGCGCTTCGAATGGGCTGAAACCGCATGACCATCCCTCCCCGATGCAACCGTTATACCAGCGGCGGGGGGCGGCTGTCAAGCCGAAAAGGTCGAAGCAAACCTTAAACACAGTATGTTCAATCAAAAAGTCCTGAAGGGGGCCTTACGGTGAAGACACTCACGCTGGCGGACGGACTCACCTATTGCGGCGTACTCGACCCGAACCTTTCCGTGTTTGACATCGTCATGAAAACCCGGTACGGCACCACCTACAACGCCTACGTGCTGAAGGGGACTGAAAAGACCGCCCTGATCGAGACCGCCAAGCACGTGTTCCTGGACGAGTACATGGCGTCCCTTTCGAGCCTGGTGGATGTACGGGCGATCGATTACATCATCGTCAGCCACACCGAGCCCGACCACGCGGGCTCCATCGAGCACCTGCTGAACCTGAACCCGGACATTCAGATCGTCGGCACTGCCACGGCGCTCGGGTTTCTCGAGCACATCGTCAACCGTGACTTTAAAGGCGTTCCGGTCAAAGACGGGGACAGGCTTTCCCTCGGCGGAAAGACGCTTACGTTCATGCCGCTGCCCAACCTCCACTGGCCGGACACCATGTTCAGCTACATCGAGGAGGACAAAGCCCTCATCACCTGCGACGCCTTCGGCGCCCACTACAGCCACCCGGCGATCCTCCGAAGCGCCGTGACGGACGAGGCTGGCTATCTGGACGCGCTCAAATACTACTTTGACGGCATCATCGGCCCCTTCAAAAAGCCCTACATGACCGCCGCCCTCGAGCGCATCAAGGGCCTCGACATCCGCTTGATCCTGACCGGCCACGGCCCGGTATTGGACAGCCATGTGGCCGAAACCATCGACCGCTACGCCGCGTGGTGCGAAGCGGAAGGCCCCTTCAAAAAGAAGGCGGTCGTCGTCCCTTACGTCAGCGCCTACGGCTACACGAGAATGCTGGCGGAGGCCATCGAAAAGGGCCTGAAAGGCGCGGGCGACATTGACGTGCGGCTGCATGACCTGGTGGCGGAGGGCCCGGAAGCGGCGCTTCAGGAGATCCCCTGGGCCGACGGCTTCCTCATCGGCACGCCCACGCTGGTGGGCGAGGCGCTCCCGCCCATCAGGAACATCGTCAGCGAGCTTTTGCCGCCGGTGGTTAAGGGGAAGTACGCCAGCGCGTTTGGCAGCTACGGCTGGAGCGGCGAGGCTGTGCCCCACATCTTGGAGCGGCTCAAGCAGCTCCGGCTGAACGTGGTGGAAGGCCTGCGCGTGCGCTTCAAGCCCGACGATAACGAGCTGGAGGAAGCCCGCGCTTTCGGCGAGAAGTTCGGGCGGCTGGTCTTGGGCGAAGCGGCGGAGAAGCCCGCCGCGAAGGCGGAGCCTTCGCAGAAGGTGCGCTGCACGGTCTGTAGCGCCGTCTTTGACGCGTCTCTTGACGTGTGCCCTGTGTGCGGCGCGAAGCGGGACAAGTTCGTGCCGGTGGAGGAAGAAGCGGCCGCCGCGAAGGCGGAACCCGCGAAGAAGGTGCGCTGCACGGTCTGTAACGCCGTCTTCGACGCGTCCCTTGACGTGTGCCCGGTGTGCGGCGCGAAAAAGGACAAGTTCGTGCCCGCAGAGGGCGAAGCGCCCGCCGCGAAGCTGCCGGAGAAGCCTGCGGCGACCGGCGCAAATCGGGTGCGCTGCCTGATCTGTGGCGAAATTCTGGACGCGGACACCGAAATCTGCCCGGTGTGCGGCGCGGGGAAGGAGAGCCTTGTCCCCTACAGGGAGGAAGCCCCCGCCTACAGAAGGGACACGGACGAGCGCTTCCTCATCATCGGCGGCGGCGCGGCGGGCTACAACGCGGCGAAGGCCATTCGCGAGCGCAACAAGACCTGCGCCATCGTCATACTCGCACAGGAAGATGACCTGCCCTACAACCGGCCGATGCTGACCAAGACCCTGCTGGAGGACTTCCATTGCGACCGGATCGCCATCAGCCCCCGGACGTGGTATGAGGAGCAGCACATCACGCTTCTGACGGGCGTCGCCGCTACGGCGGTGGACCCGGAAATGAAGCGGGTGACCACCGACACCGGCGCGGTGGTGGCTTACGACAAGCTGATCTACGCGGCCGGCGCGCGCTGCTTCCGCCCGCCGATCCCCGGGATGGATCTGGACAACGTCATTACCCTTCGGAGCGCGAAAGACGCGCTCAAGATTGAGGCGCTGCTGCCCGGCGTCAAAAACGCGGTGGTCATCGGCGGCGGGGTGCTGGGCATCGAGGCGGCGTGGGAAATCCACAGAAGCGGCGCCAAAGTGACCGTGATTGAAACCATGCCCCGCATCATGCCGCGCCAACTGGACGAGGGCGCGGCCAGGACGCTTTCGATGATCATGGAGAAGAAGGGGCTCGCGCTCAGGACGGGTGCGGCGGTCTGCCGGATCGAGGGCGAGATCAGGGCTGAGCGGGTGGTTCTGAAGTCCGGCGAGGAATTCCCGGCGGACCTTGTGATCGTCTCCACCGGCATCGTACCCAACGCCGAGGTCCTCGCCGCCGCCGGCGCCCAGGTGAACCGCGCCGTTGTGGTGGACAGCCACATGCGAACGAGCCTTGCGGACATCTACGCCGCGGGGGACTGCGCCGTATGCGGCAGCGTCAACTTCGCGCTCTGGGCGCAGGCGGTGGACATGGGCCATGTGGCCGGCGCCAACGCCGCGGGCGACGAAGCCGAGTACCACGGCATCACCGGGGCGCTGACCCTGAACGCGCTGGACACCGCGCTCTATGCCGTCGGCGAGCACGGCGAGAGCGGCGCCTACCGCGCGGAGGAGACGCGCGACGACGAAAAGGGCTTCTACGAGAAGCGCTACTTCCGCGGCGACCGGCTGGCCGGATTCATCCTCATCGGGGATCTTTCCCGGCTCGCCGAGCTCAATAAGGCCTATGAAGGCCGCGCCGGTATCTGACCAAGGGGCAAAACGGACAAAAAAGAGGAGGAATCTGTATGTCCATGTGCGAATCCCGTTTCTTTGTCTGCAAGCATTGCGGCAACCTCATCGGCCTGATCAACTGCTCGGGCGCGCCCATCACCTGCTGCGGCGAGCACATGACCGAGCTGATCCCCGGCAGCGTCGACGCCAGCCAGGAGAAGCACGTGCCGGTGGTCACCGTGGACGGCAGCACCGTTACCGTCGAAATCGGCGCCGTGGCGCACCCGATGACAGAGGAACACTACATCGAGTGGATCTACCTCGAAACCACCAACGGCGGACAGCGCAAGGTATTGAAGCCCGGCGAAGCTGCGAAGGCCACCTTCGCGCTGACCGACGGAAAGCCCGTCAGCGCCTACGCCTACTGCAACCTGCACGGGCTGTGGCGGAAAATGATCTAGGGCAATGAAATCTGCTGACGCATCTTTTCATTGCGTTGGAAAGCCGGTTTCCTGAAACGCTGCGGCGTTTCCGGGCGGAAACCGGAGCGGGAATGCTTTCCCCGTCGGCCGGGCAAGCTCGGCCTTTGGGGGAAAGCCAAATCCGGCGTACACGCCGCCGGTTTTGATGAGAGCAGGACGACGAGATAGTACGTGCCGGGCAGCGTCCATTGATGCGGCAAGCAGTCGGTGGGTGCGTGCCGGGCAGAGTTCCAGGAGAAGAACCATTTCATCCACCAGCGCGCGCTGGTGGATGAAATGCGTTTGAGGCATGGAGCCAACATTGGGATTGCGTTGGGTCGATTGCAGATTGGGCCGATGGGTCAATGAAGGGATTACGTTGGCTCGATTGTCGGTTGGGGCAAAGGGACATTGATGGGATTGTGCTGGTTCAATTGCCCGATCATGAGCCGAGGAAGCGTCCGCTTCGCCTGAAAAATTGTCATAAACGGACAAACCGCGCCGAGATTACGAGAAAGTTTACGCGGATGTGTTACGATGTGCGCTGAAGTTGCGCCTGTGCGAAGGCGCGACGGCATTCCAATTAGTCGCCTTACGGGGGTTTCGATGGCTGGCAAATTTGCGCTTGCAGGGTTCCTCAAAAACTACAAAAAAGAGAGCATCATCAGCCCGCTGTTCAAGATGCTGGAAGCGTCGTTTGAGCTGGCGGTGCCGCTCATCATGGCATGGCTGATTGACGCGGGCGTTCGGGGCGGCGACAAGGGCGTGGTCCTGACCGCCGGCGGTTGGATGCTGGCGATGGGCGTACTGGGCCTCGCCTGTTCGCTTACGGCGCAGTACTTCGCGGCGGTGGCGGCGATGGGCTTTGGCACCGCGCTTCGCGCCGCGCTGTTTCAGCACATTGGAAAGCTCTCGGCTGCGGAGGTCGACCGGGTAGGCGCTTCCACGCTCATCACCCGGGTGACGAGCGACGTCGACCGGGCGCAGGCGGGCGTCAACCTGGTGCTCCGGCTCCTTTTGCGCTCGCCGTTCATCGCGCTGGGCGCGGTGGCGATGGCGCTGACCATAGACGTCCGCTTGACCCTCATCTTCGTCGTCTCAATGGCGGCGATATCGCTGGTGATCTACCTGATTCTGGCGCGCACGCTGCCCGGATACCGGCGCATTCAGGCGCAGCTGGACAGGCTTTCGCTGCTTGCCCGGGAGAACCTTCGCGGCGTCCGGGTCATCCGCGCGTTTTCGCGCCAGAAGGACGAGGCCGAGCGGTTTGACGCCGAGGCGGAGAAAATGATGCGCGCCCAGATCGCGGTGGGGCGCATTTCCGCCCTCAATAATCCCTTGACGTACGCGCTGGTCAACCTGGGCATCGCCGCGATTTTGTGGTTTGGCGGCATGCGGGTGGACGGCGGCGCCATCTCGCAGGGGCAGCTGATCGCCCTCGTCAACTACATGTCTCAGATTTTGCTGGCGCTGATGGCGGTGGCCAACCTGATCGTGACCGTGTCCAGGGCGCTGGCCTCCGCGACCCGGATCGAGGGCCTCTTCGCCGTAGAAACCTCCATTCAGGACGGCCCCGGCGCGCGCCCCGTGCCCGGCGAGGCGCGGGTGGAGTTTGACGGGGTCGATTTTGCCTACACCCCCGGCCGGAACGCGCTGACCGGCATCAGCTTCCGGGCGATGCCCGGCGAGACCATCGGCGTCATCGGCGGCACCGGCGCGGGCAAGTCGACGCTGGCGAACATGATCCCCCGGCTCTACGACGCCACCGCCGGGCGCGTACTGGTGGACGGTGCGGACGTAAAGACCTACAGACTGGACGACCTTCGCCGCCGCGTCGGCCTCGCTCCGCAGCGCGCCAGCCTTTTCTCCGGCACGCTTCGGGACAACCTGAAGTGGGGCGGCGAGGACGCGACGGACGAGGCACTCTGGCGCGCGCTTCGGGTCGCCCAGGCGGAGGACTTCGTTCGCGCGCTGCCCCAGGGGCTAAACTCCCCGGTGGAACAGGGCGGCGTGAACTTCTCCGGTGGGCAGCGGCAGCGGCTGACCATCGCGCGCGCGCTGGTTCTGGAACCGGACATTCTGATATTGGACGACAGCGCTTCGGCGCTCGATTACGCTACCGACGCGCGGCTTCGCAAAGCCCTCCGGGAGCAGACGAAGGGCATGACGGTCTTCGTCGTCACCCAGCGGGTGGCGGCGATCAAAAATGCCGACAGGATTCTGGTGCTGGCGGACGGCCTTCTGGCCGCCCAGGGCACCCATGACGAACTCTACGGGACGAACGAGGCCTATCGCGCCATCTGCGACGCCCAAACGACGGGGGAGGTGGCGAAACGATGACGGGATCCACCATTCGGCGGCTGATGAAGAGCATTCGTCCGCACTGGGCCGCGCTGACGCTTGTCTTGATTCTCTCCACGGTGAACGTTGCGCTGACGCTGTACGTGCCGGTTTTGATCGGGCGCGGCGTGGACATGATCGCCGGGGCCGGGGCCGTCCGGTTCGACCTTTTGACGCGGGTAATCCTCGCCATCGTGCTGGCGCTGGCCGGCACCGCCGCGGCCCAGTGGGCGGCAAGCCTCGTCATCAACCGTGTCGCCTACAATGTGACGCGGGAGATCCGCGCGAAAGCTTTCGAGGCGCTGGGGCGCGTGCCGATCAAGTACATCGACGGCCATCGCCACGGCGATATTCTGAGCCGCCTCGTCACCGACGTGGACCAGATATCGGACGGCCTTTTGCTGGGCTTTGCACAGTTCTTTGTCAGCGGTCTTTCAATTCTGGGCACCATCGGCTTCATGCTGTCCATCAACGGCTGGATCGCGCTGATCGTGATCGTGGTGACGCCCCTTTCACTGTTTGTGGCGAAGTTTCTGGCCGCTCGCACCTATGAATTTTTTAAGCGCCAGTCCCAGGTGCGGGGCGAGATGACCGGCCTCGTCAACGAACTGGTGGGCGGCCAGAAGCTGGTGGACACTTTCCGCTACCAGAAGAAGGCCTCGGAGCGCTTTGAAGACGTCAACGTGCGGCTGCAGAGCGCAGGGGTCAGCGCGCTGTTCTATTCCTCCATTACGAACCCGGCCACCCGCTTTGTCAACAGCGTCGTGTACCTTTCGGTCACCGTGTTCGGCGCGTTCGCGGCGCTGGGCGGCGCGCTCACCATCGGGCAGCTGACCAGTTTTCTCAATTATGCTTCCCAGTACACCAAGCCCTTCAACGAGATTTCCGGAGTGATCACCGAACTGCAAAGCGCGCTGGCGTCGGCCGCCCGGGTGTTCGAGCTGATCGACGCGCCGCCGGAAACGCCGGACGCGCCGGACGCCGTGGAAATCGATCGCGCGGCGGGCAGCGTGGATTTTGAGAACCTCAGCTTTTCCTACCAGCCGGACCGGCCGCTGATCGAGGGACTGAACCTCTCCGCCAGCCCCGGCGAGCGTGTCGCCATCGTCGGCCCCACCGGCAGCGGCAAGACCACCCTCATCAACCTCCTCATGCGCTTCTACGAGCCGGACGCCGGGAGCATCCTGGTGGACGGAAAGAGCGAGACGGCCTACACCCGAGAAAGCCTCCGGCGGCAGTTCGGCATGGTGCTGCAGGAGACGTGGCTTCGGGAGGGCACGATCCGCGAAAACATCGCCTACGGCCGACCCGACGCCACCGACGACGAGATCGCCGCCGCCGCAAGGGCCGCCCACGCGGAGGGGTTTATCCTCCGGCTGCCCGAGGGGTACGACACCGTCGTCCGCGAGGACGGCGAGGGCATCTCCCAGGGGCAGAAGCAGCTGCTCGCCATCGCCCGGGCGATGCTGATCACGCCGCCGATCATGATCCTGGACGAGGCCACCTCTTCCATCGACGCGCTGACCGAGCGGCGAGTGCAGCGCGCCTTCCAGCGCATGATGGCCGGGCGCACCAGCTTTGTGGTGGCGCACCGCCTGGAGACCATCCGGGAGGCGGACCTGATCCTCGTGATGGACAATGGGCGCGTGGTGGAAAAGGGTACCCATGACGAGCTCATCAAAAAGAACGGCTTCTACGCCGGGCTCTATTTCAGCCAATTCTCGGCGTGACCTGTTTTATAGTATAGAGAGACCGGCGCAGCCCGCCTTTGAATGTGTAACGCGTTTCAAAGCGGACGGTGCCGGTCCCTTTTCTCCGCCTGTCACGGCTACTTCTTCCAAAATCCGCAGCAGCGAAGGAAAAAGCCGATGCCCGTGATCAGCATCGCGACCGAGCCGATCAGCCCGGCGACGCCGACCACCGGGAGCGCTGCGGAAACAACCATGCCGACGATGCCGGCGGCAATCAACAGAATGGACATGACTTTCATGGGGCGCATCTCCTTTCGTGGGGTATCGGCAATGAGGTCCGATATATAGAATGTTCGCGGTGGGTTTCCCGTTCGGGGCGAACGGGATTGCGCGCGCCGCCGCGCGGGCGCGGCGGCGCGCAAGGCTATGCCTTACCGCGATGGAATGTCAGTTTCTGCAGCAGACGCAGCGGTATACCAGGAAGCCGATGCCCGCCAGCAGCGCGGCCACCGAGCCGATGATCCCCGGGATGCCCACAACGATGGGAAAAATCGCGGAGAGGATCATTCCGACGATGCCTACCACGATCAGGGCGATGATGATCGCTTTCACGGATTGCACCTCACTTTTTGTTTGTGCCGACATTGCGGCCCGCGTTATACTATGCAGAGGGGTTGCGCTGGGTACCGCGGGCGGGGGCGAAGGCGCTCGTTTTTTGGCGCAGCCCGCCGCGCGGGGCGGCCACTTGGATTTGCGCCGATGGCCGGAGCGTTTCCCGCCCAAGGCTTCGCTTGCGACTGCCACCGATTGTGGGGGAGCGGAGAAGGGTTTCGCCTGTCGAAGCCGGCGGGGTTTTCATGGCGATTGCCTTGTTTCCCGCCGACGGGCGTTGCTTTTGAACGGAAAATGTGGTAGACTGTTTTTCAATCGGCAACATAATATTGATAGATTGGGGCAGGGAGCATGGCTGGGAAAAAGCGGGTGCCCGCACGGGCCAAGGCGAAAAAGGAATTCAAGCCGCAGGGGTTTACCAAGCAGGAATGGATTACCATTGGCATCGTTGTCGCGGTGATCGCGGTACTCATCATCGGGTATTTCCTGCTGCGCGGCTTCTTTGACGGCTCTCTCAGGGTTTCGGACGGCAAGGTGCAGGCGGAGGAGAATTGGATTGTCGTCAACACCGGCACTTCCTCCAGCCCCAAGTATTATAAGCTCGGCACGGTGTCGCCGGTGGACGGCTACAAGATGGAGCGAGAAGCGCTGACGGGTGACGAAAACGTGCCCACCTTCGTCTTCAAACCGGAGGTCGAAAGCCCGGCGGAGGATGTCACCATGATGGCCGCCAAGGGCGGCGCGGAGGAGATGGCTTCGAAGGTGCTGGCCAACTACGCCAGCTACCTGCAGAACGCGGTGCCCGGCGAGGTCGCCCAGAAGACCCTCGGCGGCCGCATCGGCTGGAGCTTCTCCTGCGATTATGAAGACGTTTCCACGGTAGCCGCCGAAGCTACCCCCGCGCCGGAGGCGACTGCCGAAGCCGAGGCCACCCCGGCCCCGGAAGCCACGCCCGCCGCGGAAACCGCCACCCGCGCGGCCCGCACCGTGGGCATCTACTTTGACGCGCCGCAGGGCATGTCGATTCTGGTCAGCGCTAGCGCCAAGGCGGACGATGCCGCCGCGCTGCCCAGCCTGGACGAACTGTACGCGATGCTGGATCCCTTCATCGCGGGGATGCGCATTGAGGGCGAACCCGCCGCCACCCCGGCCGCGGATGCCGCCGCCGTCAGCGACGCCGTCGTGACCGCGGAGCCCACCGAGGAACCCACCGCGGAGCCGACCGCGGAGCCGACCGTTGCGCCGACCCCGGCCCCGACGGCCACGCCG
>JAEZTD010000100.1 GCA_023443705.1 Bacillota bacterium
TCGCCGTTCTCGACGACGGCCGCCACTTGCATCCCCGGGAGCTCGCGCCGTACAAGGCTCGCCAGGTAGTCCGCCGATGCCGGCTCGTCTTCAACCAGCAGGATTTGGATCAAGCGCGTTCCTCCCCCTTCAGCGGCGCGCGGATTACGACCCGCGCCCCGTTATCGGTGTTTTCAAGCGTCATCTTGCAGGCCGGGCCAAAGTGGTAATGAAGCCGCGCGTAGGTGTTGATTAGCCCCATGCCGCCGATGGACAGCCCTTCCTTGCCCGGCCGGAAGGAGCCGTCCCGCACCGCCGAGAGCTTGTCCACAAGCCCCCGCATGACCTCGTCGTCAAAGCCCTCTCCGTTGTCCGTGACCTCGACGCGCCAATATTCCCCGTCTTCCCAGGCGCGAACCGCGATGCGCATCGCGCCCCCCTTCCGGGCAAAGCCGTGCTGTATCGCGTTTTCGGCCAGCGGCTGCAGTGTCATCTTCGGCAGCCGCCGCCCGAGCATCCCCTCAGGGATGTCGACGGAATAGTTCAGCCTGTGGCGTAGCCGCTTTTTCATCAGCGAAAGGTAGGTGGTCAGGTGCGCCTTTTCTTCGCCGATGGTCGCGAGTCTCCCCTCGGTGGCGGTGGAGTAGCGCAGCATGTCGGCGATGCCCTCGCAGATGGAGAGGATTTCCTCATCGCCCGTCTGGATCGCCCGGCTCATGATGACGTTCAGGGTGTTGTAGAGAAAATGCGGGTCGATCTGCGCCTGCAGCGCGTCGAGCCGGGCCTCGAGTTCCAGCCTTTGGGCGCGCATCTTGTCGTCCACCGCGCCGCCCAGGCGCTGGCACAGCCGGTCGAACGCCTCGTTGAGGTTCTTGAGCTCGTCGACGCTTCGGGGCGCGGTTCGTAGATCGAGGTTGTCCAGCGCCGTCTGATCCATCGCTTCCTGAAGGGTGCGCAGCGGACGCATCAGGCGGCGGGTGGCGAAATAAATGTAGAAAAAAGAACCGGCCAGCGCCACGAGGCAGATCAGCGCAATCTGGATGGCGCCCGGCGCGAGGTCCGCGCGCACCGCGGCGGCGTCCAGCGTCAGGCGGGCGTAAAGGCCATAGCGGTTGGGCTCGCTGGTGACGACAATGGCCTCCGCCGCCGGTTCAGGCTGTCCCTCCGCCGCGTAGAAAAGGCCTTCCGCGTCCATCAGCGTCACGCCGACGCCCTCGAAACCGCTCAGCATCAAAAGCTCGGCAAGTTCATCGCGGGAACGCTGCACCTCGATGTAACAGGTGACGCCGGAAACCGTGCTAAGCGCCCGCGCCGCGCCGTAGACCATCTGCCCGCGGCCGCTCCAGGGGTCCATGTAGGGCGGGATGAGGAGTAGCCTTCCCCGAAGTGCCCGCGCCTCATCCGTCCACCGGATGCGCTTCGCCACTTCGATCACACGCTCGGGCGACGGCGTCTGGATGCGAAAATCGCTGGTGAAAAAATCCCCCACCTCGTCAAAGAGCATGATCTGGTGAAAGTGCTTGTCCACGACGTAGCTTTTGAACAGCCGGTTGATCGTGGACGCACTGTCGGCCAGGATCAACCGGTTCCGCTCGGCGTTCCGGTCCGGCATGGTATAGGTGGAGAGCGCCGACAAAAAATCCGGATCGGACAGGACAAAAAGGAGCGCCACGTCGATCTGCTGAATGCGAGATTCCACCTGCAGCGAAAGCTTTTCCGCCACGGTGTACAATTCATTCGTCGCCTTCTGCAGCGCCGCGCGCTCATTATATTGAAAGAAGGTCACCCCGGTCAGCGCCACCAGCGCGACGACCAGCGCAAAACTTAGGAGCAGGAGCTTGACGTGTATACGCACCGGTCTTCCCCCTCCGCCTCAGGAATTCGCGCGGCCGACGCTGCCCCGCTCAATCAGGAGCGTGTCGATTTCCTGCTTGACGCGGTAGGCATCGCCGTTTTTGATCAGGCGCACCAGACGTTCCACCGCCATTTTGCCGATGCACTTGCACTCCACCCGCATGGTGGTCAGCGGCGGCTCGATCACCGTGCAGGCGGGGATGTCGTCAAAGCCGATGACCGACACATCGCCGGGAATCGAGAAGCCGGATTCCTTCAGCGCCCGCATCGCGCCCAGAGCGATCACGTCGTTGTCCACAAAAAACGCCGTGGGCACGGGCGGCTTGTCTTTCAAGTAGGAGAGCATGTCCTGGTAGGCGTCCTCGGTGTTGGCGCGAAGGCCGACGGCGCCGGCTTCGTCCGGCTCAAGCCCCCGGTGCTTCAGTGCCGACAAATAGCCCGCCCGGCGCTCGTCAAAATTTTTAATCCAGTCCACGCTGTGCAGGTGGCCGATCCGGCGGTGCCCCATCGAAACCAGATAATCCGTGGCCTTGTAGGCGCCTTCAAAGTTGTTGATGAGCACCTTGTCGATCTCGGCGCCAGTCAGCGCAGAATCGATCGCCACCACCGGGAGGCCCAGCGACTGGAAGCGCACCATGTCCTCGGCCTCCAGCTCCGTGGCCAGAACCAGGAGCCCCTGGGCGCCCCGATCCACCCGGAGCAGCTGCTGCCCCACCGGCAAGCCGCTTAAAAAATTCAAATAAGACAGTGAAAGGATGTAGCCCTCATCCCGGCATGCGCGCTCAACTTCTTCAATCATGCTTGAAAAGAACTGCGTGTCGCCAACCACTTTCCCGTGTTTTTTACACACCACAAACGCAATCTCTTGAATCGCGCCGATGGGCAGCTTTCGCATCATGTCGTCCCGGTAGCCCGATTCGACCAGTTTTCGTAAAACCCGCTTGCGCGTTTCCTCGCTGATGCCCGGTTTGTTGTTTATGACCATTGAAATCGTCGCATTGGAAAGGCCAAGCTCCTGCGCGATGTCCTTCATTTTTACCGGCAAGCGCGCCCCACCCCCAAACCCGTATGTGCGTTTTCTTTCATTATATCAGAAAGCGCATACGATGGCAACAACACTTTAAAATATTTCAGCAATCTATTGACATATTTCATCAACTGTGCTAGCATAATTTAGGAATGTGCCTAAACTTTTTAAGAGACGTACCCATGGGTTTCAATGCGGGTCGACCGCATGAAATAGAACGATTCAAGGAGGAATCCCCCATGAAGAAACTGGTCGCTCTGACGCTTACCCTGTTGATGGTTCTTGGCATGGCCTCCACCGCTTTCGCGGCGGACCTTATCATGATCATCACGCCGAGCCATTCCAACCCCTATTTCAAGACGGTCGCCGACGCCGCGGCCGCGCAGGCTGCCGAACTGGGCTACGAGACCAAGGTCATCCAGCACGACGACGATGTCGTGAAGCAGCAGGAAGCGTTTGACACGGCCATTCAGCTGGGCGCGAAGGCCATCATCTGCGACAACGCCGGCGCGGACGCCACGGTCGCCCCGGTGCAGGCCGCGAAGGCCGCGGGTATCCCCACTTTCCTCGTTGACCGCGAGATCAACTCCACCGGCGACGCCGTGGCGCAGATGGTCTCCAACAACTTCCAGGGCGCGACCGCCGTGGCCGAATACTTCGTCGAGCTGATGGGCGAAGCGGGCGGCTATGTGGAATTGACCGGCAAGGATTCCGACACCAACGCCCACGTGCGTTCGGAAGGCTTCCACTCCATCATCGACCAGTATCCGGACATGAAGCTGCTTGACCAGCAGACCGCCAACTGGGATCAGACCGAAGCCTACGACAAGATGGAGTCCATCATCCAGGCCCAGGGCGCCGAGAACATCAAGGGCGTCATCTGCGGCAACGACACGATGGCGATGGGCGTCATCGAAGCGTGCCTCAAGGCCGGCATGAAGGACGTCATCGTCTGCGGCTTCGACGGCTCCAACGACGTGCGCGACTCCATCCTCCGCAGCGAAATCAAGGCCACCGGCCTCCAGCCCATCGCCTACATCTCCGAGCAGGCGGTCGTCCAGGCCGACTACTACATCAAGAACGGCAAGCCCATGGTGGCCGACGAGAAGCAGCTGATGGACTGCGTGCTCATCAACATCGACAACGCCGCCAAGCTGGACAACTTCACCCTGGCCGAATAAGCCGCGAAGCAGGAGGGCGGGGTGCGAGCCCCGCCCTCTTTTATAGAACCGGGGAGGTTTTGCCATGAAGAAGAAAACAGCCGGGTGGGCCCGGTGGGCCGTCCTCGCGGCGGCGGTCGTGCTGATCGCCGCGTTTTGCCGCGTGACGGTCGTGTGGGACGACACGGCCGAAGCGGGCGCGGACGCGCACCTGTCCGTCGCGGAAAAGTACTGCCTTGCCAACTGGGAGACCAAAATGGTGCCTGCCATCCGCGAAAGGGCGGGTGACGCCGCCACCGTTCTCGCCGCCGCAAAGGCCGATCTCGGCGCCGCCGGAGATAAGTATGGCGCACGGGAAAACCAGACCAGCGCCTGGAACTTCTGCCTGAAGGGCGAAGCGCAGGTGATTGGCATCGAAAACGCCGAAAAGGCCTCCAAGACGCGCCTCGTCATTGACCTTCTCCCCGCGGACGGAACGCCCGACGCGCTCATCCAGTGGTCCAGCGTCATCAAGACCAACGCCATCCGGGACAGCGTGGGTTTTCTGAAGCTGGACGGCTTCGCAAATCAGGTGGAGTTCGCCGAGCTTACCCGCGCCTTCAACGCGCGCATCCAGCAGGACCTGATCACAAAGCTCAGCGCCGCCTCGCTAGCGGATAAGAAGGTCTCCTTCGTCGGGTGCGTGGCGCTGACCAAGGCGGGCGACGCCGCCAATATCGAAATCATCCCCATTGAGCTTTCGGAGGTGGGCTAAGATGCAGCCCATCATGCAGGCGAAGGGCGTCGTAAAAAAATACCTGGGCACCCAGGCGCTCAAGGGCGTCGATTTTGACGTGTGGCCCGGAAAGGTCAACGCGCTGATCGGCGAAAACGGCGCGGGCAAATCCACGCTGATGAAGATCCTCGCGGGCATCGAAAAGCCCACCGAGGGGCGTCTCTTTCTGGAAGGGAAAGAGGTGCACTTTACCGGCGCGCGCGAGGCGGGCGAGATGGGCGTGGGCATCATCCATCAGGAGCTCAACCTGTTTCGCGATATGACGGTGGCCGACAACATGTTCGCCGGCCACGAAATCTCGCGCTTCGGCATGATCGACCGGGCCGAGCAGCGAAAGCGCGCGCGGGAGGTGCTGACGCGCCTTCAGCAGGACATCGACCCCGACGAAACGATGCTGAACCTGCGCGTCGGACAGCAGCAGATCGTCGAGATCGCGAAGACCATGCTCCGTCAGGAGCTGAAGGTACTCATCATGGACGAACCCACCTCGTCCCTGTCGAGCGCCGAGGTCGAGGTGCTGTTCAAGCTCATCGAGGATCTCAAGGGCCACGGCATCGCGGTCATCTACATCTCCCACCGCCTCGAGGAGATCATCCGCATCTGCGACAACGTGACGGTACTCCGGGACGGCAACTTCATCGCGACCGCCGAGGTGAAGGACATCACGATCCCGTGGATCATCGAGAAGATGGTGGGCCACGCGACCCTGTCCATTGAAAAGCCACCCTATGCGGGCCCCCGGGAGCCGGTCCTGACCGTAAAGGATTACTGCCTGCCGCGGCCGGGCGGCGGGTGGGCGGTTGACCACGTGTCGTTTACGCTCCACCGGGGCGAGGTGCTGGGCATCTACGGCCTGATGGGCGCGGGGCGCACGGAACTTGTGGAGTCGCTGATGGGGCTGCATCCCGAATCCTCGGGCCACATGACGGTGCGCGGCGAAGCGGTGGAAAAACCGGACGTGGCCGCCCAGATCCAGCGTGGCATGGTGCTGGTGCCGGAGGATCGGCAGAAGGACGGACTGGTGCAGACCATGTCCATCTACGGCAACATGCGCCTGACCGCCATTCCGCGCTTTACAAAGCGCATGACCATCGACGAAAAGCGGTGCCGCCGGGAGGCCGGCGATACCGTACGCGACATGCAGGTAAAGGTGGCCGACGTGAACCACCTGATCACCTCGCTGTCCGGCGGCAACCAACAGAAGGTGGTTATCGGCAAGTGCGTCATGGCCCAGGCGGACATCTTCATGATGGACGAGCCCTCGCGCGGCATCGACGTTGGCGCGAAGACCGACATCTTTACGCTGATGAGGCGCTTCGCCGCCCAGGGCATGGGGGTGTTGTTCGTCGGAAGCGAACTTAAAGAGATCCTGTCTGTATGCGACCGGGTGCTGGTGATGTCCAACGGCGTCCTGACCGCCGACCTTTCCGCGGATGAAATGACCGAAAGCGCGCTGGTCAAGGCGTCGGCCGCGGCGCTGCACACCGCCTAGCACGCAAGGAGGATTATGGTATGGTAGAAAAGAAAGCTGTCCGCCCTGCGGGCGGGCGCTCCATCGGAACGATCCTTTTGAAGGGTCGCACCTTCATCGCGCTGATCATCCTGTCGGCCTACTTCAGCGTGTTCGCCCCCAACTTCACCACCTGGCCGTCCATTGTGCTGATGCTCAAGCACGCGTCGATCTATGGCTTGCTCGCCATCGGCATGACGCTTGTCATCATCACCGGCGGCATTGACCTCTCCGTCGGCGCGCTGGTCGGCCTGTGCGGCATGGTGGCCGGAGGCTTCCTGATTCAGGGCATCCGCCTCCCCTTCCTGGCCGCGACGATCTACCCCAATGTGCCGCTGATCCTCATCATCGTGTGCCTGATGGCGATACTCATCGGCTGGATCTCCGGCAGGCTCATCGCCAGCGTTCAGGTGCCCGCCTTCATCGCGAC
The DNA here is from genome assembly GCA_023443705.1 of Bacillota bacterium. Classification (GTDB taxonomy): domain Bacteria; phylum Bacillota; class Clostridia; order Christensenellales; family Aristaeellaceae; genus JAEZHK01. The sequence goes on from JAEZTD010000100.1 coordinate 6,736, forward strand.
GCTGGGCACCATGTACGTGTGCCGCGGCTTCGCGATGCTCCGAAACAACGGCGCCACCTTCCCGAACCTGTTTGGCTCCGCAGAACTGGGCAACCCCGGCTTTGACCTGATCGGCTCCGCCTCAATCCCCGGCGTCAATGTACCCTACAGCATCATCGCCTTTATCGTGGTGGCGCTGGCGGCCTGGTTCATCATGAAGAAGACGCCGCTGGGCAACCAGATCTACGCGGTAGGCGGCAACGAGCGGGCGGCGCTTCTGTCCGGCATCCGCACGAAGAACATCAAGCTCTTCGTGTACATGTTCTCGGCGTTCTGCGCGGCGGTGTGCTCGATGATCGTCACCAGCCAGCTGCGCGCTTCGCACCCCGCCACCGGCGAATCCTGGGAGATGAACGCCATCGCGTCGGTGGTTCTGGGCGGCACCTCGATGTCCGGCGGCGTGGGCACCATCGGCGGCACCGTAGTGGGCACGCTGGTCATCACAGTGCTCAACGACGGCATGACGATGATGGGCGTGTCGAACTTCTGGCAGATGGTCATCAAGGGCGTGGTCATCGTGGTCGCGGTGGTCATCGACCTTGCACAAAAGGAAATGCAGAAGCGCATCGCGCTTCAAATGAGGAGTGCATAATGGAACCGAAAACACTTCAAAGAATTGCGAACGAACGCAGGGCCGACGCCGTGACGATGATTCACGACGCCAAGACCGGCCACACCGGCGGCGCGATGAGCTGCCTTGATGTACTGACCGTACTATATTACGACATAATGAATGTGGACCCAAAAAATCCCAAAATGCCCGGCCGCGACCGCTTCTTCCTCAGCAAGGGACATTCGGTGGAGGGATACTGGGCGATTCTCGCGGACAGGGGCTTCTTCCCCCGTTCGTGGCTCGCCACCTTCTCCCGGCCCGGCTCCCTTCTGATCGGCCATCCGAACAACAAGGTGCCGGGCGTCGAAACCTGCACCGGCGCACTGGGCCACGGCCTTTCCATCGCCGTCGGCGCGGCGCTGGGCGCGAAGCGCACTGGACAGGATTTCCGCGCCTACTGCGTGATGGGCGACGGCGAGCAGGCCGAGGGCTCCATCTGGGAGGCCGCGATGGCCGCGTCCAACTACCATCTGGACAACCTGTGGGCGGTGGTTGACAGAAACGGCCTGCAGATCAGCGGCTCCACCGAGAACGTGATGGCGCTTAGTGACCTTGCCGCGCGCTGGCGCGCCTTTGGCTGGGATGTGGAAACCCTGGACGGCCACGACATGGCGGCGCTTCAGGCCTACTTCCGCTCCGATCGGCCGAAGGGCATGCCCCACCTCCTGATCGCGAACACCGTAAAGGGCAAGGGGCTCCCCTTCGCCGAGAACCGCGTCGACTGGCACCACCACGTCCCGTCGGACGAGCAATTGGCCCAGGCGTATGAAGCGCTGGGCGTCGAGGGGGTGTCGTTCGAATGAAACCGTGCAGAAAGGCGATCACCGAAACGCTTTTTGAACTGGCGAAAAATGACCCTTCCATCTACGCGATGGCCAGCGACAGCCGCGGATCAGTCACGCTGGACGAGTACGCGCGGGAACTGCCCGGGCAGTTCGTCGAGTGCGGCATCGCGGAACAGGATGCGGTGGGGATCGCCGCAGGCCTCGCCTGCGCGGGTCTCAAACCCTATGTGTGCGGCCCCGCCTGCTTCTATTCCACCCGCGCCGCCGAACAGATCAAGGTGGATGTGGCCTATTCCCACATGAACGTCAAAATCATCGGCGTGTCGGGCGGCGTCAGCTACGGCGCGCTGGGCGGCACCCACCACGCGGTGCAGGACGTGGCGCTGATGCGCGCGGTGCCGAACCTTCAGGTGTTTCTCCCGGCGGACGCGAACCAGTCCGCGGCGATGATCCGCGCGCTGGCTGCCTCCCCCGAGCCTGCCTACGTGCGGGTGGGGCGCGGCGCGGTGCCGGATGTCTACGGCCCGGACGCCCCCTTTGAAATCGGCGTGGCCAACCGGCTGTGCGAGGGAAAAGACGTGGCGCTCATCGCCTGCGGCGAAATGGTGTACCACGCCGTGGAAGCAGCAAAGCTGCTGGCGGAAAGCGGCATTGAAGCCTCCGTTTACGACATGGCGACCATTAAGCCGCTGGACGAGGCCGCCATCCTCGAAGCCGCGAAGACCGGCGCCATCGTCACCATCGAGGAACATTCGGTAAAGGGCGGCCTGGGCGGCGCGGTGGCGGAGGTTGTCTGCCAGCACGCTCCGGTCAAAATGCGCATTCTCGGGCTTCCCGACGAGCCCCTCTATAACGGCGAGAGCAAGCATGTGTTTGCGCACTACGGCCTGAACGCCGAGGGCATCGCGAAGGCGGCAAAGGAGCTGGTCGGGTGAAGTACGTCATCGCGGTCGACCAATCCACCTCCGCCACAAAGGCGCTCTTGATCGATGAACGCGGCGCGGCGGTTCGGCGCGAAAGCCTGCCCCACAGGCAGTACTACCCCGCCCCAGGATACGTGGAGCACGACGCGGAGGAAATCTTCCAGAACGCGCTGTGCGTCATCGCGAAGGCCGCCAAAGGCATCGAAGCGAAGGACATCGCCTCCGTTGCCATCGCCAACCAGCGCGAGACCACCGTGATCTGGGACAGGACGACCGGAAAGCCCCTCTGCCGCGCGCTGGTGTGGCAGGACGTGCGCGCGGA
>JAEZTD010000117.1 GCA_023443705.1 Bacillota bacterium
GGCTCGGCGTCCTTCTCGAGCATCTCCTGGAACGGGATGGTCCAGCCGGAGTTCACGAGGAAGGTGGTACCCAGCTCAAACATCTGGAACAGATCCGGGCCCGTGCCCGCCGGAACGGCGGCCTTGAGCTTGGTCAGGCAGTCGTCATACGCGCCCTGGAAAATGGCCGTCACCCAAATTCCCTCCTGAGAGGCGTTGTAGTTGTCGACCACGCGCTGCACGGCCTCGCCGATGGTGCCGCCAAAGCAATGCCAGAAAACGACTTCGCGGCGTCCTTCAGGCACCGGCGCAGGCGTGGGCGCAGCCTCGGCCAAGGCGGAAACAAAGCCGAGAGACAGCAGCATGCACAGTACCAGCAGGCAGGAGACGAGTCTGGAGAAACGTTTCATAGGGGGCCTCCTCTTTTTAAAGTGATGGTTTTGCCTCACTCATCCATAATGAATCTATCGCATTCTAGCATAAATAGGCGAAAATAGCAATCCACCGCTTGCATGTTTTTCATATCCATTTGTCGAATGTGTTGAGCGAAGACTGGACTGCTGTGCTATATTTTTATTCAGAAAATTTTTGGTTGCAAGCGTCGGAAGCGAACGCCTTGCGCGCTTGCCGTTTGCTGCGTCTCATGCTAGAATGCATTACAATGGATAGAAAGGGGAATTCCCATGATCTACGAACTGCGCGTCTACCACATGCATCCCGGCCGACAGAAAGCGATTTGCGATCGGTTTCAAAACCACACGCTTTCGATTTTTCCCCGCCACGGCATCAAAGTGACCGATTTCTGGGTGGACGGCGAGGGTTCGGAGCGCATTTATTACGTGTGCGCGTTCGAGAGCCCGGAGGCAAAGGAAAAGGCCTGGGCTTCGTTCCGAGAGGACCCTGAGTGGATCCGCGTCAAGCAGGAGAGCGAGGCGTCCGGGTCGATCGTTGCGTCCATCGACAGCTACGTGATGCGGCGCGCGCCTTTCTTTGAATAAGCGCATTTGGGATGGAGGGTTTCATGTCTCCGGTGCGCATGCCGACGGCGTCCTTTCCTTGGAGACTGTGCGTCCGGTAAAGCGCGAGGCTTCCAGGCGCACGCAGCGCACCCTCCTTCGCTTTATTAACTCCGGGGCAAAGCTCTGACCGCGGGGCTTTGATGCTTTCGGGGGGGCGGACGAAATTGCCCGTCCTCTTTTCATGCGGTGTTTCAACCGAAAGCGCCAGCCTCCGTTGCCAAACCTTGTTTATCTTCAAGAAACCTGCTAGAATTGAAACTGGGTGCTTGGCCGGCGGCGCAAAGATTCTGGGGCAGCAAAGCATCAGCGGTTGTCAAAACAATGGTTCCACACAATCAACCGTCCGACCGTTTTGCGCCAAAAGACGGCAGCACCCGCCACAGCGGGAAAGTCCGCGCGGCGCCAGGCAAAGGCAATATTCATATTGTCGCGAAAAAGAGGCTCGTGCGTCATGCAAAAAGACCGAAACAGCTCGATATTGATCAGAGTCTCGCTCCTGACCACCTTTCTTTGCTTGATCATTATGGCGTACACTTCCAACCAGACCTATTTTTCCTGGAGGAATTATCAGAAAGCAAGGGAACTGAGCGCCGTTCAGGTTGTGACGCAGTATTTTTCAGACGCCCTTAAGAACTTCATGTTTGAAAGGGGCAGGATGAATGTCGTGCTTTCGACAGAGCGTCCAATCTCCGATCAAAACAGGGACTTTCTCAATCAGCGGCGAAAAGCGGCTGACGAGGCTTTTGAATCCGGCTTTTTGACCATAGCAGAGTTTTTCCCGGACGAAGCGGACCTGCTCCGCAGAGAATATGCATCCATTGACCGCTTGAGAAGAAAACTCGACGCCGAAGCACTGGAATCACGGACAGCCCGAGATGGCAACGCCCGGGCGCTGTGGTTCTCCGGTTGTACAGACTATATAGACACGGTGATCAAGAAAATCGCCGTCATCCGAGAGCTTTCCCACAACGACATTCTTATTTTCAACTGCTTTGATGTGATTGTCGACAGCTTGCACTTTCGGAGCATTGTGGGCAATGAATCCTCGGTTATAACATCGGCCATCGCGTCCGGAAGAAAACTAGACGACGATTTCTATATGGAAATCACGACCATGCGGGGCGAATCCCTGCAACTCTGGTCGGAGCTTGAGACGGCCATTGAACACGTCGGATCGGAACCGCTGACCATGGCGCTTGAAGACGTAAGAAAGCAATACCATCGGGGTTTGCGGGCGGAACAGGACAGGCTTCTCAAGCTGGCTCACGAAGGACAATTGTACGAGGGCGCGGCCAAAGAACTGGCCAATCTTTCCGTTCCTGCGCTGGATTCAATTTTCCGCATCAGCGAGGAAGCCATACATGAAATCAAAAGAGAAAATCAGGCGATCGTTCACAAAGCGCTCAACGGCTTATTTTGGGGGTTCTCGCAGCTGCTCGCGGGTATTTTGCTCGTCATTATCGTCCCGCGCTATTACAAAAAGCAATTTGTTCGCCCCCTCAACGACATCATTCAGATCCTGGAAGACATTGGCGAAGGCAAGACGGACTGCCGAATCCCACACGTCGATAGAACGGACGAAATCGGCAAACTGGCATTCGGGGCCAAGGCGCTTAAGTACAGCATTATTGAAGAACAATCGATAAAACTGGAGCTTGAGCAGACGGTTTCGAAACTTGAGCAGCTTTCCGTCAGAGACCCTTAAACCGGGCTTTTCAACAGAAGGTACATGAAAGAGCGATTCGACGAAATGGAGAATCTGTACCGCAGGAACGGGCGCACTTTTTCGGTGATCATGGGCGACATTGACAATTTCAAGTCAATCAACGATCGGTTTGGCCATGACTGCGGCGACAGTGTTCTTGTGCATGTCGCGGCCATCCTTTCAAAGCATTGCAGGGAATCGGATGTGCTCGCAAGATGGGGCGGCGAAGAGTTCCTGTTCCTGCTGCCGGATACCGATCAAAAGGGGGCCATATCCCTGGCCGAAAGAATCCGCAGCAATCTGGAGGAAGGCATTTTTGAACGCGATGTCGTTAAGGAAGCCCTCGCAATGACATTTGGCGTTGCGGAGTATTCCTCAGACGGCGATATTCGGGACGCGGTCAGAAGGGCGGACACGGCGTTATTGCGCGGCAAAATGAACGGACGCAATCGGGTTGAAGCCTAATGATTCAAAGCGGCTTACGCGGCACCACGGCACCACCGACCAACAAACGGCGCCAAGCCTCTGCCCGACGCCTAATACCAAGTCGGAACATTAATTCTTCCAAAGGGCCGAGAGATTTTCGACTGAGAACAAGGAGCCGGAGCGAGGAAACCCTTCGGGATACGCCTTCGGCGTGAAATGCAGCGCTATTTTGAGCGGAAGGCGACACAGTTCTCGGCGAAAAGTTCCGGTCCGACTATGAATTTATGTTTCGGATTGGTATAAGCAGTACGCAAGCGGAAACGATTAAAGGCGAGCGGCCTTGCCGTTACGGCGAGGCTGCCGCCTTTTTATCATGCCCTGGCTTACGAAGCCGCGCCCGATCAGGTCCGCGCGCGGGCGGTCGTCGCAGGGCGTACCGTCCCGGCATCCCTTTACTGGTTTTTGCACACCTCCAGAAACGCCAATACATTTTCCGCGGGGATGTCGCCTGGCATGGCGTGGGTGGGCGCGATGATGTAGCCGCCGCCCTCCGACAGGATGCCGATGATGCGCGCCATCTCTGTTTTAACTTCGTCGGGCGACGCGTAGGGCAGCAGCTTCTGCGTCGAGATGCCGCCGAAAAAGGTGATCCTGTCCCCGTAGGTCTTTTTGAAGAATTCGATGTCGTACACCTCCGGCTGGAAGGTGTTGTAGATGTCGAGGCCATACGCCTTGAGGTCCGGAAAAACCTCCGAGCAGTCTCCGCAGGAGTGCTGCGCTACGTACATGCCCTTGGCCTTTACGTAGCCGTACTCCTTTTCAATGCGCGGCGCGATGAACTTTTTCCAAAGCGGGTAGCCCATGATCAGCCCCTTTTGCATGCCCCAGTCGTCGCCGAAGAAGACGCAGTCAATCGGGTACTCGCTGACGATGTCCACGACCTTGAGGTTGTATTCGACGATCCTGTCCAGAAGCTCGTCGACGAAATCCGGCTCATCGATCATATCGCAGAGCAGCTCCTCCATCGACCGGAGCGTCCACGCCCGCTCGAAGAGGGAAAAACCGATGATGTACATGGTGAATTTGTCCCGCTGCGCGGCAAGTCTTTCGCACTTTTCGCGGATCAGCTTTTCGTCCGGCTCCGGAAAGACATAGCCAGTGAGCGACGGCTCCTTCAGAAGGTACTCGTGCACCACGCCGAAGTCGCCCTCCTGGGCGCCCTTGTCCCATACGACGCCGAACATATCCCGGAAGAGGCCGTGCTGAAGATCGACGAAGGACTCGTTGCGCTCCTGCGCCAGATAGGAATCCGAATGCTCGAAATAGAGCGGGTCCCCGGTGGTCTCCCGCATCCGCTGCGCGATTTCATCGGTCATGTCGAGGAAATAGGGCACCGGCCGCACGTCCTCGTGCCTGAGCGCCTTGAGCACGGCTTCGCGCCTGGTCATGGGGCATCCTCCTTTGATTTTGAAATGGACTGGTTCACGCGGCGCATTTCGCACAGCGCCTTGTACTCGCTGGGGCTCATGCCCACGCAGCGCTTGAAAAGGTTGTAGAAGGTCTGGGCGTTGTGAAAGCCGAGCTTGTCCACCACCTCGCCCACCCGCACATCCTCCCGCGAGAGCATCGCCTTGGCGCGCTCCATCCGCTTGTTGCGGATGTACTCGCCCACGCTCAAGCTTGTCTCCGCCTTGAACACCTTGGCCAGGTACACCTTATGGATCAGGAAGGTGGCGGCGAGGGATTCCAGCGTCAGGTTCTCGCAGTAGTGCTTTTCAATGTAGGCAATGATCTGGCTGAGGCGCGGGCTGTAGGCGGTGCGCACGGCCCGGGAGAGCGCGGTAAACCGCTCGAGAAACCAGCCGCAGATCTCCCCGATGGAGTCCATCTGATCGAGCGCCTCCAGCGATACCGTGTCCGCGCCGAAGATGCTCATAAAGGAAATGCCGCCCGCCAGGCAGGCCTGGGTCAGGATGCCCATCAAGAGCGCGTTGACGTGGCTCAGGTAGTTGTACTGCATCATTCCGGTGAGGTCCCGCTGGTAGAGCCGCCGGATTTCGCCCGTCAGCGCGGCTTCGTCGCCATCCTTCAGCGCCTCGCGCACCCGCGCGACGCCCTCGTCCAGCACCTTCAGCTGCGCCCGGGAACCCGATGCGCTGAAGGCCTCGTAGTGAATGTTGCGCCCCTTCCCCTGAAACACCGCGCCGAGCAGAGCTTCCGACGCCTGGTTCACCGCCTCGCCCAGCCTTTCGGGGCTGCGCATGATCGCGGACACGCCGATGGTGACGTGCGAACCGGCCTTTTCCAGCGCAAGCCTGACCGCGCTCAGGCATTCTGACATTCGCCGCAGCTGCTCCGCGCCGCTGGAAAGCCTTGGCAGAAGGCCCAGCGCATACAGCCTGCCGCCCCGGAAAGCCGCCTGACCGCCCCCGGGCGCGAGCGCGCTCCAAAGCGCCCTGGGGGGAATGTCCATGTCGCAGAAGCCGTCGGGCCGGGAGACGGCCATCAGGAAGTAATCGCGCCCGCTCAGTTCGCCCGCTTCGGCCTCCGAGGGCGTCTCGCCGCGAAGCGCGCACTCGAGCGCCTGGCTGGGCAGCGGCCGGCTTGCGGCTGGGACGCGCCCCGCTTCGGCCAGCCGGGAGAGCAGGTCCGCCAGCGTGCCGCCGGTGAAGGAATCCTTCAGAATGTAGTCGATCACGCCCAGCCGAAGCGCCTCTTTGGCGTAGGCAAAGCGCTCGTGGCAGCTCAGAACCGCCACCGGCTGGCCGGGACTGATCTTTCGGACGGCGCGGATCAGCTCCAGCCCGTCCATCACGGGCATCTGAATGTCGGTGATGATGAGGCTGGGCTGCCGTGATTCAAAAACCTCCAGCGCCTCGCGGCCGTTTTTGGCCTCCAGGATTGGGTCGTAGCCGAAGCTGCGCCAGTCCAGGCTCATCTTGATGAGCTCTCTGGACGGCGTTTCGTCATCCACGATGAGGACAGAACGCATTCTCTCACCCCCACGCTTTACCATTCTAGCAAGGCCGCGCTGTGAGCGCCATCAATCAAATTCACTTTTCACAAAATTATGAAGGCAAATTGCTCCTGGGGGCCGGCCCGCCCGCCGGCACGGAGAAGCCGATGGCGGTGCCGTGCATCTCCCGGCTTTCGATGACCAGATGGCTGGACGGCCCGTAGTACAGCTTCAGTCGGTCGTTGACGTTACCAAGGCCGATCTGGTTGTAGCCGCGGGCGCTTACCGGCGTCCCCGACAGCAGTTTATTAAGGACGTCCGGCGCGATGCCCGCGCCGTCGTCGATCAGCGTAATCCACAGCCGCCCCTCCGCGATCCTGGCCACCAGTTTGATGGTACCCCGGCCGATGGGCAGTATGCCGTGAAACAGCGAATTCTCAACCAGCGGCTGCAACAGCAGCTTGGGCACCTCCACAAAAAGCGTGTCCTCCGGCGCGTCCACGTTAAAGGTGAGTTCCACGTCGTATCGCTTGAGCTGAATGTTTAGGTAGTGGTGCAGGTTTTCGATCTCCACCGCCAGTGGGTTTGTCATGTTGACCTGCGACATGCTGGCGCGAAGCAGTGAATTGAAGGAGACGATCAGGTCGTTGAGCGCCTGATTGCCCTCCTTCTGTGCCATGTAGCGCATGGTGTTGAGGGTATTGTGAATGAAGTGGGGGTTGATCTGGGACTGGAGCAGATCCAGCTGGGACTGCAGCATCGCCACGCGGATCTTTCGCTTTTCCGTTTGCGCCCGGGTGATTTCGTCGGTCAGCGCGTGCAGCGAATCGACCATCGCGTTGTAGCCCGTCAGCAGATCCTCGATCTCCAGCGCGCTCGAGCGCGCCTTGGTGGGGTGCCAGGCGCCCCGGCCGAGCTCCGCCATGTCCGCCCCCAGATCGCGCAGCGGCTTTGTGATGCGGTTTGAAATGGCGCCGCCGATGGTCACCAGCGCCGCGAGCAGCGCCGCGCTGACAGCGAGCAGGACCCGCGTCAGGCTTCTGACCGGCGCGTTGATCGCTTCGTAAGATACGAGCCCTACGAGCGTCCAGTCCGGGTACTCGCTCAGCTTCTGGCTGTAGACCACATAGGGCACGCCGCCCAGCGCAACGCTTCCGCTTGCGGGCACTTCGGTCGGGTTCAGAAACTGGGCGTCCCCGGTGCGCACGATCACGTTATTGTTTTCGTCCACCACCCAGGCGGCGGAATAGGTGGACTGAAACAGCTGCTCCAGTTCCCCGGTCATGCTGCCTTTCGCCACGTTGATGGCCACCGTGCCCAGAAGCTCGTAGCTCTCCGTATCGTAGTACCTTCCGTAATAGGTGATGGTGTTGCGCTTATCGTACGCCTGTTCGGAGAGCACCGGGAAGGCGCTGGGCACCGAAAAGCGGCCGTTCATGCCCGAATTCAGAAAGAAGAGGTATTCGGGGTCGGACAGGATGGCGCTCTGATAGGGCTCCGCCGCGTAGATGGGATCCAGGATCTGCCCTCGGCCATTGATCAGAATGATCGACCGTACGGAGGCATACCGACGGATGATGCGGGCGATTTCCTCCTTCATGGCCACGGTGTCGCTGAGCGAAGCCATCCCCGGGGCCTCCCGCTGCGCGCGCATGCGCGTCTGCAGGAGCGTGTTTCGGATCAAAGAGAAGTGCAGCGAGCGAATCTCCGCCAGCTCGTAGCCCAGCCGCGTGCCGGCGAGGCTCATCTTCTGGCCGGAAACGAGGTTGATTTCCTCGGTCAGCCGATCTCGGTACATCAGGCCCATCGTCACGAGGATGATGGCGAGCGCCGCGACAAACGCCATGAGGAAATAGGCCGTGATGCGCACGCTGATGTGCCGGAAGAAATGGCTCACTCTTTTCATGCCGCGATTATAGCACTCCGACCCGCTGAAGGCAAACATAGTTTTCGGTTTGTGGCGTCATTTGAGCTTCACACTTTGGCCCATGCGCGCAAATAAGAGCCGCAGAAATTTCTCACACCGGATAATAATTTTGATGAAAGTTAATCGCTTTGATGGACTCCCGGGCCGGACAGGCCTATACTCTTATGGTAATGAGCAAAAGCCGGAGGTGAAGCGGTTGAATTCGCTGGAGTTTCGCTCCATCACCAAGTCTTTCCCCGGCGTCCGGGCGCTGGACGACGTCAGCTTTACCGCGACGGGCGGGCAGGTGGTGGCGCTGGTCGGAGAGAACGGCACCGGCAAATCGACGCTGCTCAAGGTCTTGGGCGGCGATTATCAGCCGGACGGCGGCGAATACCTGATCGACGGCGAACACCGCCATTTCCGTCAGCCGCGGGAGGCGATCGAGGCGGGCGTCTCGATCATCTACCAGGAGCGGCAGGTGGTGCCGTTTCTGTCGGTGGCGGAGAACATCTTCATGGAGGGCATCCCGGCGGGAAAGACGGGGCTGATCGACTTCAAGGCGCTGAACCGCATGGCGCAGGAGATCATCGAAGAGTTCCGCCTGCCCTTTCATGCAACCGACCGGGTGCGTGATCTGTCGGTGGCCCATCAGCAGATGATCGAGATCATGAAGGCTTACCGCAGAAACCCCAAAATCATCGCCTTCGACGAGCCCACCGCGTCGCTGTCCGACGCGGAAATCGCGACGCTGTTTGAGATCATCGCACAGCTTCGCACGAAGGGCATCATCATCCTGTACGTGTCCCACCGAATGAAGGAAATCTTCCAGATCACCGACGAGGTGGTCATTCTGAAGGACGGTAAATTCGTCGGCCAGTATCAGACCCGCGAAACGGACGAGCTGTCCATCGTCGAAAAGATGGTGGGCAGAAACCTCGGCGACATCTTCCGGGAGCTTCGCCGCAATGACGCAATCGGCGAACCCGTGCTGGAGGCACGAAACCTCGTGGCCGACAACGTCAAAGACGTCAGCTTTACGCTGCGCGCGGGCGAGGTCGTGGGCTTTGCCGGGCTCGTCGGCGCGGGGCGCACGGAAACCATGCGCCTGATCTTCGGCGCGGACAAAAAGAAGAGCGGCGAAGTGCTCGTCGCGGGGAAGAACGCGCAGATCGACGCGCCGGAGGACGCAATCCGGCTCGGCATCGCGCTGTGCCCGGAGGACCGCAAGGAGCAGGGCATCGTCGCCCGGCGCTCCATCTGCGACAACATCTCGATGGCGGTGATGCCCTCCCTGTGCCGCGGCGGCTTCATCGACTTTGAAGGCGAACGCGCGCTGGCGGAAAACGGCGTAAAGGAACTGAACATCAAGACGCCGTCCATCGAAAAACCCATCGGCGAGCTCTCCGGCGGCAACCAGCAGAAGACCATCCTCGCCCGTTGGCTGGCGCTGGAGCCCCGCATCCTGATTCTGGACGAGCCCACCAAGGGCATCGACGTGGGCTCCAAGTCGGAAATCTACCAGATCATCTGCGACATGGCGAGGCGGGGCATCGGCGTCGTCATGGTTTCCAGCGAGCTGCCGGAGATCCTGGGCGTGTGCGACCGGATCGTGGTCATGTGCCAGGGCCGCGTCACCGGCGAATTGACCCGCGAGGAAGCCACCGAACACAAGGTGCTGATGCTGGCGATGGCCGACATGTTGGGAGGAAAAGAAGATGAATAGCCTGAGCGCCCCCGCCTCAAAGGGCGGCAAACTGAAAAAGTTCTTCGGACAGGTCCTGAAAAGCGACAAACTGGGCCTTCTGATCGCGCTGGCGATCATCGTGATCGTGTTCCAGTATCTGACGGGCAACAAGTTTTTCACCCCCGCCAACATCGTCAACATCATGATCGCGATGAGTGTCGTGGGGCTTGTGACCATCGGCGAAAGCTTCCTTCTGATTACCGGGAAGGTGGACCTTTCCCCCGGCTCGGTGGCGGCGTTCTCCGGCGTGCTTGTGGCGCTTCTTCTAAACACCGGCATGGACATGTACCTGGCGATCGCCATCGTGGTGGCCGTGGGAATGGTGATTGGCCTACTGAACGCGATGCTCATCAACAAGCTGAAGCTGGAGGCGTTCATCGCGACGCTGGCCACGATGAGCATCTTCCGCGGGCTCGCCTACATCATCTGCGGCGGCAAGGCGGTGTTCATCACCAACGGCAGCTATCTCAAGTTCGGTGGCGGCCGCGTGTTGGGCGTGCCGATCCCCGCGATCTTCTTTCTGGCGCTGTTCATCGTGTTTATGGTGGTGCTGGCGCGCACGCGGTTCGGCCGGAGCGTCTACATGGTGGGCGGCAACCCCACCGCCTCCCGCCTGACCGGCATCAACGCCCAGAAGGTGCTGATCGTCCTGTAC
>JAEZTD010000140.1 GCA_023443705.1 Bacillota bacterium
ACCGGGACATCCAGATCAACCTGCCGGGCGGGCAGATCATCATCCACCTGACGGAGACCGATCTCACCATGACCGGCGACGCCCAGCGAGACTTCGAGGGCGTCATCGAGATTTAGAGTATCAAAACCCAAACGGGCTGCCGAAGCGGGGTTTCCCCGCGCGGCAGCCCGTTTCATGCCAACGTCCAAGAAAGTGGCCATACCAAGTTAAAACATTAATTATTCCAAGACCCGACGTTTAATTAATGCTTTGGATTGGTATCAGTTCGCGGCGTCTTCAGCCGGATTGACGGTATCGGAAGGTTCAATTGCCTCGTCCGGCGCGGCGGCCGCCTTTTCCGCAGCCTTGGCGTTTTCGATGGACTGCCGCTCTTCTTCGGTCTGCCGGAGGGACTCAAGTTCCCGGCCAAAGGCGTCGTAGACCGAGTAGCTTGCGATGTAGACGGCATCGTCCCCGGCGCGCTTCATGTACACGCCGCCGCCTGTGGGCACCTCGATGCCAAAGTCGAAGGTTTCTGTCTTTCCGTCCCGGAAGGCGATGCTGACGGTCATCGTCGGACTTGTCAGGCCGTACTCCGCAAGATTTTCCGGCGTCTCCGCCGCGACATCCTCCGCGACGAGGTCGGTGGCGTAGCGTTCCATGGACAGAACCTGCGTGGTGCTGACCGCGAAGGAATCGTCGCCCTCCAGCGCGTACTCCCTGCCGAGGTCTTCGTTCTCATCGGCCAGGTCGTACTCGTTGAGGTTGACGAGGGTATAGGGCGCGTGATCGTGCAGGCGGACGGTGATCGAGCGAAGCGAAGTCTTGTCGCGCGCGATCAGCGTGACCTTCGAGGTCGCCGGTTGGGAGTCCTCGGGCGTTGAAGCGGGGCGGATCACAAAAAACAGAGTTAGGCTCAGCGCGATGGCGGCTGCGAGCGCGATCAACACGCGCCCACGGCGCGGCTTTCTGTCGCGAAAGCGGCGGAGGGACCCGGCGCTCTCCAGCACCTTTTTTTCTTCGCTCACAGCCTCCTCCTCCTTGCGTATATTGCCGTGCCGGCGACGAGGATCGCGCCGGGCACCAGCGCCACCACCAGCATTGCGAGCAGCCACAGCGTGCGCGCGTCGGGAATGGCGAGCACGTCCGCGCGGAGCGGCTTAGAGCGCACCTGGATGCCGGTCTCCCGGTTCGAAAGCCACTTGACGGCGCTGACGGTGAAGTCCAGATTGCCGCTTGAGTACATGTAGTCGCTGTCCGCCACCACGTAGAGGTTACCCACCGCGACGGCCCGCGCGCCGCCTTCGGTCGCGCGTTCGGCGGCGGCCGCCAGCGTGAAGGGGCCGCGTTCGTCGGACGCCGAGGGGGTGTACAGGTCGTTCTCTTCGTCCGAGGGCTTTAAAAAGGCGGTGGTAGAGGTCGTGAGAAGGGGCGTGACCGCGTAGTTGTCGTTCGAGTCTGCGGCGACTGCGCAGGCGCCGGGCAGGATCAGCCGCGTACCCGCGAGCGCCGCGGTGATCGCGTGCTCCGCGTCGGCGTTGGGTGCCAGGTACAGCTGGCCGGACAGGTAGTTGCCGGTCGAGGACGCGTCCTCCACCACGACGCCGCTTCTGTAGCCGAGGCCGATTTCAGCCAGGAGTGCAGAGAAGTTCGGGAGCCTTGCCTGATCGATCGAGGGATCGCTGACGAAGAACGCCCGCCCGCCTACATCGAAAAAGGCGCGAAGCTCCGAAAGCTCGGACTCGGTCAAGTCCAAGGAAGGCGCGAGTACCATCAGCGTGTCGTCCGGCTGCAATTTTTCCGTGCCGCCGAGTTCAAACGAGCGCACCTCGTAGTTTTCGCGGTTTAACTGGGCGGCCAGCGTGGCGCAGTAGTCCTGGCCAAGTTCGTTGTGCCCGCTCAGGAACAGAACGCGGGGCGCGTCCGTCCCGGTGACGTAGATGAGCGCGGAGGTCAGCGCCGCCTCGCCGTCGAAAGAGGAGACGGCGTAGGAGCCGGTGGACTCGTCGTAGGTGTAGCTGTACAGATCGCTGGAGGGGACGACCTTGATGCGGCTCAGATCCGCGTTCGATACGACCACCCAGCCCTCGGAGAGCGAATCCTCCGAGCCCTTAAGGCGGTTGACCAGCCCGGGCTGCGCGACCGGGTCCACCACCTGTACGCGGATGCGAGGGTTGAGCGCGCGGTAGCGCTCCGAAAGCGCGGTGAGGGTCGATCGCTGCTCCGAGTTGGTGCCGGCGCGGTACAGAAGGTATATGGTCGCGTCCGTTTCGATCCCGCCCACGGCCTCGATGCTCTCGGCGGACAGGTTGGTCAGCCCGCCTTCGGTCAGATCCAGCTTGAGCGCCCACCGCCGGTCTGAAGCGTCGGCGAGAAGGTTGACCGCCACCGCGATCACGAGGACGGCGATTGTCAGAAGCGCCGCGTACCCGCCCTGCCGGAGCCGGGCCTTGCTTGATGGCTTCATGCGCTGCGCCACCTCCTTCCGTCGATCACCCGCGCCGTCAAAAACAGCAGCACAAAGATCACCGACAGGAAGTAGATGAGGTCTGAAACGGTGACCAGCCCGGCGGTGAAGGCGTAATACCGGTCGTAGAGGCTCAGCCAGCCGATGGCCGTGGGCAGCCACGGCATCATCGGCACGTTCAGCGACGGGCCGACGGATTCAATGAACTGAATCAAGAGGTTCACGCCGAAGGTGGCGACCGCGGCGGTCAACTGGCTTTCGGTGACCGACGACATGAGGATGCCCACCGCCACGTAGCTCGCACCCAGCAGGAAAAAGCCCAGGTATCCGGAAAGTACCAGCGGCATATGGGGCGTGCCGTAGGCGAAGAGGATGGCGGCGCAGGGGAACGTGAGCAAAGCCGCCAGCGCCAATACCGTCAGCGCCGCCAGGTACTTGCCGCTGACAATCGCCTCCACCCTGAGGGGAGAAGTCAGAAGAAGCTGGTCAGTGCGCTGGCGCTTCTCCTCGCTTAAGAGCCGCATCGTGATCAGCGGCATCACCAGCATAAACAGGTAGCTCATCGAGTCGAAGAGCAGCCCCAGGTTTGCGCTCAGCGAGAAGAGGTTTCCCGTCATGAAAAAAATGCCGGAGAGCAGCAGGAATACGCCGAGGAACACATAGCCCAGCGGCGTGTAAAAGTAGCTCTGCAATTCGCGTTTATAGATACTTCGCATTATTGATCCACCTCGCCGGTCAGCCGGAGGAACACGTCCTCCAGATCTACGTCCATCGGTCGCATCATGACGACCGGATGACCCGCCGCCGCCAGCGCAGAGGACGCCGCGCCGCGCAGGTCTTCGGCGCGGGCGGACTCCAAAATGAAGTCGAAGGTGTCCGGTTCCTTTGCGCCCATCGGCTCCAGCGCGCGCGCGCCCGGCACCGCGCTCAGCGCCGCCTCGATTTCGGCCTCGCC
>JAEZTD010000221.1 GCA_023443705.1 Bacillota bacterium
AGTGGAGGCGGTTGGCGTCGAAGGCGACCTTGATCTTGTCGCCGCCGCGCGCGGTGGAGCGCGGGTCAACGCGGGCGATGATGTTGTCGTCCTTGCCGGAGGTCTTCAGGTACAGGTAGGTCTCCGAACCCATCAGCTCGACGATCTCAACCGCGACGTTGATCGTGGAGTCCGGCGCATTGGCCAGGAAGATCTCCTCGTCGTGGATGTTCTCGGGGCGGATGCCCATGATGACGTCCTTGCCGATGTAGCTGTCGGACACGAACTTCTTCAGCTTGCCTTCGGGGATTTTGACGGCGTTATCGCCAAACACGGCGTAGACACCACCGTCCTTCTTCGTCAGCTTGACGTTGAAGAAGTTCATCTGCGGGGTGCCGATGAAGCCCGCGACGAAGTGGTTGACCGGGAAATCGTACAGGTTCTGCGGGGTGTCAACCTGCTGGATAAAGCCATCCTTCATGACCACGATGCGGGAACCCATCGTCATGGCCTCGGTCTGATCGTGGGTAACGTAGATGAAGGTGGTCTGCAGGCGCTGGTGGAGCTTGGTGATCTCGGTACGCATCTGCACGCGGAGCTTGGCATCGAGGTTGGAAAGCGGTTCGTCCATCAGGAAGACCTTGGGCTCACGGACGATGGCGCGACCCAGCGCGACGCGCTGACGCTGACCGCCCGACAGAGCCTTGGGTTTGCGGCCGAGGAGGTGTTCGATGTCCAGTATCTTGGCGGCTTCGCGGACGCGGCGCTCGATCTCCGTCTTGGGGGTCTTGCGCAGCTTAAGGCCGAAGGCCATGTTGTCATACACCGTCATGTGGGGATACAGCGCGTAGTTCTGGAAAACCATCGCGATGTCGCGATCCTTGGGTGCAACGTCGTTGACCAGTCGGTCGCTGATGTAGAGTTCGCCTTCGGAAATCTCTTCCAGGCCGGCGACCATGCGCAGCGTGGTGGACTTACCGCAGCCGGACGGGCCGACCAGAACGATGAACTCCTTGTCCTCGATGTCCAGACAGAAATCGCTCACAGCGGTCACGTTGCCAGAATAAATCTTGTAGATGTGCTTCAAGGATACGTTTGCCATAGACAAATCCTCCTCACAATTGAAGCGATGTTACATGCGCACGGCTCACGCATGCGCCATCGCTTTGCTAAGTAAATTATACACATATACCCGAAAAAAAACCACCACTGATCTTCACAAAATTGTTTGGGAGCATTTGTTGTCTTTGGATACCCTACCAAAAGCGCCCCGTTCCATTTAGGGCGCATGGCATACTCGACGCAGTTCACGAAAATCTTCGGAAACTTTTTCAATCCAACTGGTCGAGCGGCATGGAGAAACTGGGCGCAAATTCGCGCATGAACTCGTCCACCTCCTGCATGCCCATGCCGGCGAGCGCCTCCCGGATGTCGATTTCCGCGGTGGCAAACTCGCGGTTCCCGAGGCTCAATTCCTCGACGCATTTCAGGTACGCGCAGATCTTGTCGGCCGCTTTCACCAGCTTCCACTCCGCCGTCGATTCGTCCGGGAAGAGCAGCGGCTTGAAATCCGCCTGAAGATCCTCCGGCAGGTAGCCCAAGAGCTTTTCGCTGGCGATGCGCTCTATTTCCTTGTACGCGCGCTTGATGCCGGGGTTGAAATACTTGATGGGCGAAGCCAGATCCCCGGTGATGACCTCGGCCGCCTCGTGGTAGATGGCCAGCTTCAGGATCATGTCTTCGTCATACGCCCGCTCAAAGCGCCGGCGGCCGATGATCGCCAGCGCGTGGGCGATCATCGCCACCTGCAGTGAATGTTCCTGATCGTTTTCCTCAATGGTGCTTCGCCGCAGGTTCCAGCGCTTGATCAGCCGCATCCGGGCCATGTACGCGTAAAAATGGCTTTTGTGCATTGTTAATTCTCTCCCGTTTCGGTCCCATTTGCTTGACAGTCTCTGTTATGCGGCTTACAATGGCGTTGCAACCGCTGGGGGCGCTTTACGCTGAGATGGACGTTTATTCGTCCGGTCCCTTGGAACCTGACGTGGGTAATCCCACCGTAGGGAAGCGGATGGCACCCGTATTGTCGGGTGGCCGTTCCGTTTCCCGCATGCCGAGGCATGCGGGTTTCTTTATTTCCTTCGCCCAGACCGGTCGCCATCCTGAACCAAAGGGGGAAACCGCATGAAACGCTTGGTTGCCATCCTGCTCATCCTCACCGTCGCGCTGCTCTTCGCCCTTACCTGCCTGGCTGAAACCGAAGCCACGGCCGCGCCGGACGCCTCTGTCGAGACCGCCGCGCCCGAAAAAGCCGCCGAAGCGGAGGCCGAACCACAAAGCTGGTTCTCTACCTCTACTTTAACCGAAAAGCTCGCCGCTGTCCAGTGGTATACCTGGCTGGTGATCATCGCGCTCATCGCGCTGGCCGCCGTACTCATCAAGGCGGGCAAGGCCCAATGGAACGCAAAGATTCTGGCCTACGCGGCGATGACGGTGGCGATTTCCTTTGTGCTGTCGACGCTGCGGCTGTTCAAGATGCCCCAGGGCGGCTCGATCACGCTGGTTTCGATGCTGCCCATCATCGCCTTTTCGCTGGCCTTCGGCCCGGCGCGCGGCGCGCTGGTGGGTTGTGCCTACGGCTTTTTGCAGCTTCTGTATGACCCGTATGTGATCCACCCGCTGCAGATGCTGGCGGATTATCCGCTGGCCTTCGCGGCGCTGGCGCTGGGCGGCTTTGCCGGAAAGGCAAAACTTTCGGATTACTGGAAGCTGCCGATGGCTGTTGCGATCGGAAGCCTGGGGCGGTATTTGATGGCGGTATTGTCCGGCGTGGTGTTCTTCGCCGAATACGCGGGCGAGCAGAACGTTCTCATCTATTCTTCGGTCTACAACCTCTCCTACCTGGGACCGGACGCGCTTTTGTGCCTTGCGGTTTCCCTCATTCTGGGGGTTTCACGCATCGTCGACGCCCTCAAGGCAGGTCGGGTCAAGTCTTAGCAGAAGCAGTGGTCTTGGAAAGCAAAACGGGGCGCGCGTAAAATGCGCTCCCCGTTTTTTTGGGGTTTACAGAAGATAATCCGCCTTCCGTTCCGGCCGGGTTTTCATCTCGGCGCGCTTGGCGTCGTGCTTCTCGGATTCGAAGCCCATCACCGCGTAGGCGGCGAGCTTGGATTCCTCGACGCCGGGCTGGTTGAAGGCGTCGATGTTCAGAAGCGCCCCCGCGTAGGCGGTGACCAGTTCAAAGAAGTAGAGAAGCTGGCCGACGGTGTTCGCGTTCACCTCCGGCAACGTGATGGTCTGGCTCATGCGCTGGGATTTGTAAAGCGCATACTCGGTGCCGGCGCGCTCCGCCTCGATCAGCTGGTTGTGAGACTTTCCGCCTAGGAACGCAATGGTGTCAATGTCCTCGCAACCATGCGGGATGGGCGTCTCGGCGCGGAATTTTTCCACCTTCAGGAAGGTGATGACCTTATCGAAGGGGCCTTCGGTGTAAAGCTGCAGCTGCGAGTGCTGATCGGTGACGCCCAGCGCCTTGACCGGCGTCTGGCCGACCGCGCAGGCCACCCCGTCCAGCGTCACGTTCTTGCCGAGGCTTTCGGCCCAGAGCTGGGCGTACCAGTCGCTCATGAGCTTCAGGGAATCCGCGTAGGGCAGCATGACGGACACGTTCTTGCCCGCCTCCATGGCGAGCACCATCAACCCGGCGTCGAGGAGCGCGGGATTCTTCCACACGTCGTCCGTCTTGCAGCGCTCGTCCATCGCTTTCGCGCCTTCGAGAAGGCCGCGGATGTCGATGCCGCAGACCGCCGCCGCGATGAGGCCCACCGGCGAAAGCTCGGAGAACCTGCCGCCGACGCCGTCCGGGATGTAGAAAGTGTCATAGCC
>JAEZTD010000251.1 GCA_023443705.1 Bacillota bacterium
GTGCAGCGGGAACGTACGCTCCACACCGACGCCGTAAGAGGTACGGCGGACGGTGAACGTCTCGCGCACGGAACCGTTGCGACGGGCGATGACGACGCCCTCGAACGCCTGAAGGCGCTCACGCGAACCCTCGACAACCTTCACCTGCACGCGCACGGTGTCGCCGATGGAGAACGCGGGGATATCGGAACGCAACTGGGCGCTCTCGATGGAACGGATGATTTCATTCATGAATGGGATCCTCCTTCCTTCAAGGACGTTCATGCCCGGCGTCATGCGCAGGCAGCGGACCATCCGAACTCACAAACTTTATATTACCACAGCGGGGATTGGCACACAAGCGGAATTATTGTAAAAATTACGAAAGTTCTTCGAGGAAAGCCCGGTCTCGCTTATCGAGCGCAACCTTTTCCAGCATTTCCGGGCGGCGCGCCTTTGTAATCCGGAGCGCCTCGTTCCGCCGCCAGCGGATGATTTCGGCGTGGTTGCCGTTCAGGAGCACCTCAGGGACTTGAAGCCCCCGGTATTCCCGGGGCCGGGTATACTGCGGGTACTCCAGAAGGCCGGAGGAGAAGCTCTCGTCCACCGAGGACTCGTCCTTCCCCAGGACTCCCGGAATCAGCCTCGACACCGCATCGATCACCACCAGCGCACCCAGCTCGCCGCCCGTCAGCACGTAATCGCCGATGGACAGTTCCTCGTCTATGACCAGATCCAGCGCCCGCTGGTCGACGCCCTCGTAATGGCCGCACAGGAGCAGGATTTCCTCGTCTCCCGCGAGCTCTTCTACGATCGGCTGGGTCAGCGTGCGCCCTCTGGGCGATAGGTAAATGCGCCTGCCCCTGACGGGGTTAGCCTCCACCGCGTCCACGATGGGCTGCGCCAGCATCACCATGCCCGCACCGCCGCCGAAGGGGTCGTCGTCGGTGTTTTTGTGCTTGCGTTCGGAATAGGGCCGAATGTCGATCAGTTCGACGCGAATAATCCCTTCGCGGATGGCCCGCCCCAGAATGCTCGCCTCCAGCATGGGCCTGAGCATTTCCGGGAAGATGGTCAGCACCTTGAAGGTCATTCGTCGAACACCGCCACTTCGTTTAGGCGAGCGGCGGACAGGAGCATTTTCTTGCTCCGGACGTCCACTTCCAGAAACACGCTCCTGAGCGCAGGCACCAGCACTTCACCCAAGGGGCCCTGGAACACGTAGACATCCCCGGCGCCAGGCTGCAGAACATCGGTCAGCGTGCCGATCAGGCGGCCATTGTCGTCCGTCGCAACGCAGCCGATGAGGTCGCAGATGAACTCCGCTTCCTCCGGAAGCTTGAGGGCCGACGCGCGGTCCACGTAGAGCAGGCGGCCGCGCAGGTCCTCTGCCGCGGTGCGGTCGGAGGTGCCTTTGACGGTCAGGTACACCGCGTCGGGATCGACGCGGCTGACCTCGATTTTCTTGGGCACGTACTGACCCGCCTCGTCCTTGAAAAAGACGCGGGTCAGCCCGTAAAAGCGCGACGGATCGCAGGTGATCGGGCGAACTTTGACTTCGCCCTTGACCCCCTGTGGCTTCAGGATTTCGCCGACAATCAGGTATTCGTCCAGCATTACAAAATCTCGACGAAAGTCGGCTTATCGTCCTTGATGGTGGCGGCCTTGACAAGCATGCGGATGGACTTGGCGATCCGCCCCTGCTTGCCGATGACCTTGCCCATGTCGTCGGGCGCCACGCGCAGCTCGATGACCGTGGAGGCTTCGGTCTCGTTCACCGATACCGTTACCTGATCCGGATGCTCAACCAGCGACGTCGCGACATACTTAACCAGTTCCTGCATGTCCATTACCCTTCGGCGCGCTTACAGCACGCCGCCCTTCTTGAGCAGGCCGCGCGTGGTGTCGGTGGGCTGAGCGCCGTTGGCCAGCCAGTACTTGGCGCGCTCGTCATTGATCCGGATCTCCACCGGCTCGGTCAGCGGGTTGTAGTAGCCGATCTCCTCGATGAAGCGGCCGTCGCGGGCGGAGCGGCTGTCGGTAACGACAATGCGGTAGAAGGGCTGCTTCTTCATGCCCATCCTCTTGAGGCGAATCTTGACCATGTTGTTTCCTCTCCTGTTCATCCGATTGATTATAGCTTAACGCAACAATGCGGGGCTATCTTGCTTGGTGACCACGCTCGGGCTATTTCAGCCCGAAGGGCATCCGTCCGCGGCCGAGTTTGCCACCCATCATCTGCTTCATAAGCTGCCTGGACTGCTCGAAGCGCTTTAAAAGCAGGTTGACCTCCTGCACCGTGGTGCCCGCGCCGGCGGCGATGCGCCGCTTGCGGGAGGCGTTCAGGATGTCCGGGTTCCGGCGCTCCATGCGGGTCATGGCGCAGATGATCGCGGTGGTGCGGGCCTGCTCCTTCTGCACCTGATCCTCGTCGATCTGCATGTTGCCCAGCTTCGAACCCATGCCGGGGATCATCTTGAGGATGTCGGTGATGGAACCCATTTTCTTCATCTGGCCCATCTGCTCGAGGTAATCCTCCAGCGTGAAGGACTGTGTCT